>JBNKYR010000098.1:0-12914 GCA_050300995.1 Crocinitomicaceae bacterium
TTGCAATAGCTTAATGGCTTGAAGCAATCCCGATCTTTGGCTGGAAGGTAAATCTACCTGGGTAATGTCACCGGTTACAATGAATTTTGCGTTTTTACCCATCCTCGTGATGAACATCTTGAATTGACTCTCTGTTGCATTCTGAGCCTCATCCAGAATTACAAATGCTTTGTCGAGCGTACGCCCGCGCATGAATGCCAAAGGTGCAATTTCAATGATTCCAAACTCGATCATATCGGCGAGTTTCTCCGCCGGGATCATGTCGCGCAGGGCATCGTACAGCGGCATCAAATACGGATCGAGTTTTTCCTTCAGATCCCCTGGCAAGAAACCGAGATTCTCCCCTGCCTCTACCGCCGGACGCGTCAGAATGATCCGCTTCACTTCCTTCGCTTTGAGCGCCTGAACGGCCAAAGCCACTGCCGTGTAGGTCTTACCGGTTCCGGCCGGCCCCACAGCAAACACCATGTCGTTCTTTCGCATGGACTCCACCAACTTTCGCTGATTGATCGTCTTCGCCTTGATCTTTACGCCATGATTTCCGTGAACGATTGTTTCGGAACCGTTATCCGAATTGAGCATTTTCGGTCCCTCCTCCAGCATGAGGTTGTCGATATTACTTTCCGTAAGATTGTTGTACTGATGATAATGACGGATCAGCAAATCGAACTTACGCTCGAATTCATCCATCACTTCTTCATCGCCGGCAATAGTAATAACGTTTCCACGCGCGACGATCTTAAGCTTGGGAAAATATGTTTTGATGTGTTTCAGCTTTCGGTTGTTCACCCCGAACAGCTCGGCTGGATTGATGCCTGTAATTTCGATCTTCTTCTCTAGCAAGTTGCGCTTTTTCTTACATTTGTCAAAATTAGAAAATATTCGGTTTACCGCCGAATTTATCTGCAATGGGCATAATAACATTAACAACAGATATGGGGCTGAACGACCACTACGTGGCTTCACTCAAAGGAACTATCTGGCGTGAATCTCCCGATGCCCGTATTGTAGACATCTCGCACGCCGTCAATCCATTCGATGTTTCCGAAGCCGCATTTCTGGTCGAATCCTGCTACCGCGATTTCCCGGAAGGAACCGTTCATGTGATCGGCGTGGACAGCGAACCGATTGTGAATTTCGGCGGATCAGACGGAAGCTTCCCTTCCATCCTGGTGTTTGAAAAGCAATACTTTGTTTCCAACGATAATGGTTTCTTCGGTTCGTTCCTGAAAGAAAATCGACCTGAGTCCTTCTGGAGAATCGACAATGTCCTTTCCAATCCGAAGCTGTTCCGCTTTCCGACCAAGAACATGTTGTTGCCGATCGCTATCCGCCTGATGAACGGAGATAAAATCGAAGACCTGGCTTCTCCTTTCGAGGAATACAAGCAGGCGTTTGCGCCAACGGCCATTTCGGAACCGAACCTGATTAAAGGACATGTGATCCACATCGACAGTTACGGCAATGCAATCACAAACATTCATCAAAGCCTTTTTGAGCGCTTTGGCAAGGACATTCCTTTCATCCTTTACTTTAAGAAAAAGGATTATTTCATCGATGTGATCTCCAGTGCTTTCAACGAAGTGCCACAAGGAGAAAAAGTGGCCATCTTCAACGAGAACGGCTATCTTGAAATTGCCATTAACCGCGGAGCAAACCGTAGCACAGGCGGAGCCGAACAACTCTTCGGACTTCATCGTGGCGATATGATTCGTATTGAATTTACACCGGCCGGCTCACGTGAGACCCTTGATTCCTTCTTCTGATGATCATTACACGCATAGTTAAACTTGAGTTTCAGGAAGAACACATCGAAGACTTCCTCGCGTATTTCGATACCATTTGCCACATCGTGAATGAATTTCCAGGGTGCTATGGCATGAAACTTTACCAGGATGTCGACCATCCGAATGTTGTTATGACCTATAGTCACTGGGCTTCGGAAGAAGCGCTGAATGCTTACCGCGATTCTGATGCCTTCGGTCGTATCTGGCCAACTATAAAACCCTGGTTTGCGGCAAAACCCGAAGCCTGGAGCGTCAAACCCTATTTCAACGGTTTCGAACAGAACTGACCGCGCTGTATTCCACAACCGCATCTTAATAAATGAAGTAACCACTTCACATTTTCGCGTTGATGTTTCGCGGGAGAAAGTGTATTTTTGACCCAATTCTGAACGCACCGATGAGAGCACTCTATTTCAAGGAAATCCGTAGTTTTTTAAGTTCAGTGATCGGATATGTCTTTATCCTGATCTATCTGATTGCTTCGGGGATCATGCACTGGGTAGCTTCTTCCGATGCAAACCTGCTGGAAGGAACGGAAGCCGATCTGATCCCTTTTTTCAATTCGTCACCGATCATCTTCCTCATTCTCATTCCCGCCATCACCATGCGCTCAATAGCGGAAGAACGGCGGACCGGCACCATGGAATTGTTGTTCACACGACCGATCTCCGATTTTAAGATTCTGCTGGCCAAATACCTGGCAAGCGTAACGCTTATGCTGATCGCCATCCTCCCGACCATTGTGTACTACATTTCAATGGTGAGCCTTTCGCTTAACCCTGAAAGTTTCGATCACGGCGCCACGATCACCTCGTACATCGGTTTGATTCTACTGGGATCCAGCTTTGTGGCCATCGGCATGTTTACCTCTGCGCTGACAAGCAGCCAAATCGTAGCCTTCATCCTGGCGCTCTTTTTCTGCTGGTTGTTCATGCCGGAAATCGGAGGGCTTGCCTTGCTTGGATCCTACAACCTGATGGGAAGTCTGGACTCTGTGGTACAGTATTTCGGTATGACTTACCATTACGACGCGATCCAGAAAGGCGTGATCGACACCAAGAATATCGTGTATTTCCTGTCCATGATCGTGGTATTTATGTATGCCGCGTTGACAGTGGTTAAATCCCTGAAGAAATAAAATGGCAAGGAAAGGAACAATTATCAAGCGTTTTTACAACTGGACATTCCTGCTGATTGTCACGGTAGCCGTAGTTCTTGTCAATGTGATCAGTTCGTTCGTTTACGAGCGTTTCGATATGACAGAAGATCAGCGTTATTCGCTTGCGCAGGGAACAATTGACTACCTTCACAATGCCGACAATTTCACGAGCCGCATCAACATTAAGATCTATCTGGAAGGAAATCTTCCTGCGGAACTGAAGCATTTCAGAAATGCCATTGAGGACAAGCTGAAGGAATTCAAACAGTACGCCGGAAACCGCATCGAATATCAATTCATCAATCCGAATGTTGGAACTGAACAGGAACAGCAGGAATTGTTTGAAAATCTCTTTGCGGAGGGAAAAGGAATTCTTCCGATGGACATTGTATACATGCAGGATGGATCCCAAAATCAGATGCTTTTGTGGCCGGGAGCCATCATCGAATATGGAGGTTCTACCGTGCAAAGCGTACAATTCCTTCCGGGATCAAAAACAGGTGAACCGTACCAGTTGAACCAGATGACGGATGTGATCCAGAATTCGATCAACAACCTTGAATACATTCTTGTCAGTTCACTCCGCAGAGCAACCCAGGAAAGCAAACCACGTGTTGCCTTCCTCCAGGGGCACGGTGAACTGACCTTTGCGCAAACACAGCGCGCCAGAGCATTGATCTCGCCGTATTACTCTATTGCAGACATTACCATCCATGATTCATTAGCGGCACTTGACAACGTCGACGGACTGATCATTGCACGCCCGCGTACCGCTTTTACAGACAAGGAACTCTTCATCATTGACCAGTTCCTGATGCGTGGCGGGCGCCTGATGTGCTTCCTTGATCAGTTGTATCTTCCTGAAGACACCTTGAATAAGGTCGGCCAAACGCACACCACACGTTATTCCGATATCCGTCTCGACGATATGCTGTTTGATTACGGATTAAAGATCAATGATAACTATGTGATGGATGCACGTTGTGTTCCGAAGCAAGTGCCATTTGCCAAGCAAGCAATGATCCCCTGGTTCTTCCATGTGTTGGCGACCCCTACTGATCATCCGATCGCACGAAACGTAGAGCCTGTAGCATTGAAGTACACGGCTGAAATTCAGTTTGTCGGAAATACCCCGAACGTGGCATTGACCCCAATCCTTACTTCGAGCACCAACTCAACGGTAACAGGACTTGCTCCGTTGGTGAATCTGGCGCTGCCATTGAACTATGGAAAAAATCCGGAACTCGTTCCGAACCCTGAGAGCGAGACCAATAAGAAGTGCCTTGCTGGTCTCTCTGAAGGATACTTTAAATCCCATTTCCGCAATCGTCTGCCGGAAGAATATGTAAAGAACACGCCGGTAAAAGTACTTGATTCAAGCTCCGTTGAAGGAAAAGTTTTCCTGATTGGAAACGGTCGCTTCATTGCCAACCAGTACGATTCCATGCTGAACCAACTTGGAACCGCGTACATGTACCGTCCGAAACCGTTGAACGATCTTCAGTTCAGCGAAGAACTTGTTCGTCTGAACATTCCGCATTTCTTCGGGAATCAGGAGTTTTTCCAGAACCTCGTGGACTATATGATGGGCGACAACTCGGTACTGGATATCCGCAGCCGCCAGATCGACATTCATGAACTGGACAAGGAAGAAGTGAAGCGATCTGCAGGATTCTATAAAATACTGAACATCGGACTCCCCATCGGGGTAATTCTTCTGTTGGCCGTCGCCTTTTACTATATCAGACGGCGCAAATACGCTTATTAGTATGAAAAGACTGATTATTTTAATTATCTCGCTTCTGATGGTCGCCGGATTGACCTGGTACGCTTTCCATCTTTCGGAAAACAAAGGAAAATCGGATACCGAACTCATTGAATTCGCCATTAAGGACGTTACCACGGTGGACAAGGTCATCATTTCCGATCCATTCGGAAGAACCTTTGAAGTTGTGAAGGGCAATGATGGGATCTGGACCGATAAAGACGGTGGTTGTATCTCACAGGAAAGCGTAGGGTTTATCCTGGACGCCTTCAAGAACATTGAATTCAAAGGTTATCTGCCTGATAATTCGCTGGCGCAGTACAGCAAGCTGATGACCACCCAGCACACCAAAGTAGAGATCTTCGAAGGTGGAGAATGGTCAAAAACATGGTACATCGGTCCTTCATCACAGGATCATTACGGACAGATCATGCTGCTCGACGATAAAGTGTATGGCAAAAGTGATATGCCTGTCATGATGAAAGTCAAAGGGCTCAACGGGATTATTGAACCCCGGTTTTTTGCGGACCCCAGAAAGTGGATGTGCACCAACATCTTTAAATTGTCGATCGCTCAGATCTCTAAAGTGGATGTAAAGTTCAACGAAGAACGCGAGCGAAGCTTTACGGTTACAAAGGAAGGTACCGATATGCATGTCTACCAAATGGGTAAAGAGCTGCAGAACGTGGACACAGCGATGATCTTCCGCTACCTCAACAATTATCAGAAGATCCACTTCGAGAAACCCAATTATGAACTCTCCGATCAGCAGATCGACAGCGTAAAAGCCACACAACCTTTCTGTGTTCTTACCCTGAAAGAAACTTCCGGTAAAACCAGCAAACTACGCATGTTCCGTATCAAACAAAAAGAGGTGGACAACCACGGACAGATCGTCATCATGAACAACGACCATGATCGCTTCTGGTGTCAGCTTCCGAATGGACAACTTGTTAAGTGTCAGTACTTCGTGTTCAACCCGCTGATTCTTGGTCATGTCTACTTCCCGATGGACATTTCCATGCTGGAAACAGCCGATGGAATCCCTGACTGATCCTTCGTTTTTGTTGATAACTCGTTAAAAACCGCCACCCGGCTGACCCGGCTTTTTGTCTCGAAATTGATAGTTTTGAGGGACAAAAAACAGTCAGAATGAACTTTGTAATCTCAAGTGCTTCATTACTCAAGCATCTCCAGGGAATCTCCGGCGTGTTAAGTACCAGCAATACGCTGCCGATCCTGGACAATTTTCTTTTCGAGATCCAGGACGGGCGTCTGACGGTTTCCGCTTCCGACCTCGAAACTACAATGCGTACCTCCATGGATGTGGAAGCGCGTGAAGAAGGTAAAATTTGTATTCCTGCCAAGTTGTTGCTGGATGTCCTGAAGAGCTTGCCGGATCAGCCGTGCACTTTCAGCATCTCCATGGACAATTTCGCTGTGGAAATCGCTTATGATAATGGTAAATCAAAGATGGTTGGTTACGAGGGTGACGAATTCCCACGAACACCAGCCCTTGAGCAATCCAGCTCCATCCGGATCTCTGGAGGAATTCTTGCCAATGCGATCAACAAAACACTTTTTGCAACCGGAGTGGATGACCTTCGTCCGGTAATGAGCGGTGTTTACTGCCAGTTTTCTCCGGAGAACATCACATTTGTTGCTACCGATGCTCATAAGCTTGTACGTTATACACGAACAGACTCTCAGGCATCCGGAAGTTCGGCATTCATTCTTCCGAAAAAGCCGCTGAACCTTTTGAAGAACAATCTTTCCGGAGACGAGGAAGTGTTGCTCGAATACAACGATTCAAATGCTGTATTTACGTTCAATGATATTATTCTGGTTTGCCGTCTGATTGATGGAAAATATCCGAACTACGAAGCGGTCATTCCGAAAGAAAATCCGAACGTACTGATTATCGATCGTGCGCAGTTCTACAGTTCGATCCGTCGTGTTGCTATCTTCTCGAACAAGACAACACATCAGATCAAATTGCGCCTTGCAGGTTCTGAATTATCGCTTTCTGCGGAAGATATTGACTTCGCCAACGAAGCGAATGAGCGCCTGACCTGTAATTACTCCGGAGAAGACCTCGAGATCGGGTTTAACTCGCGTTTCCTGATGGAAATGCTCAGCAACCTCGATAGCCCTGAAGTAAGCCTCGAAATGAGCGAGTCGAATCGGGCAGGTATTCTGCGTCCGGTAAATCCTCAGGAACACGAAGACATCCTCATGCTGGTTATGCCGGTCATGTTGAATCGATAAAACGCAAATTATGCGACTTTGAAAACCATCCGAACGGATGGTTTTTTTTATGTGATTGCACTGCTACAGCGGTACTAAACCTCCCTGTTCTTTCTTCTGAAATACAATGCATCCACGTAAAAGAGCACTTTGAGAGAGATGCTGTTGATCTGCGGTTGATCAAACAAGGTGGCGTAGGTTCCGAAATAATTATGGTCAAGCTGATTTTTCGAATGAAAAATGTTGTTCTTGTACACAATACGCAACTGGCTTCCGGGCAGAAATACCCACACGTAGTTCAAGTCAACGGTGAACGCATTATAACTGGTATTGTGCGCCGAAGAACCATCATCCTGAACAGGATAATAAGCTGTTTCACGCGTAATTCCATCGTCCAGTAACTGCACAAAATGACTGTAGTCTACCTGCTGCCAGTAGTGACGCACACGGACATCCACTCCCATTCGTTTAGTGAAAATGAACTGTGTGGTTAATGTGTTTTCCACAATTACACGGTCGCGGATTCCCAAAATGATCTGGTCGGAATAATTGTCATCCTGCACACTCACATACCCATAATCGTCTGTCAGGAAATCAGCGCTCGCACTCAATATCACATTCATCCGGTCTGAAATCCGTACACGTGGTGTCAACATCACTCCTCCACCGTTCTGCTGAGTTGCAAAAAAGTTCTTGTACCAGAAATAACCATCCAGGGCGAAACGCTTACTGTAATCGGAAGTAAAGTAGTAGTTAAACTGCGTACTTGGATTGAACAACACCTCCTTCCCGAAGTTTCGCGACTCAAAATGATTCACCTCTCCGACAGGATTCACAATCGCCTCGAAAAACGTATACAATTGCTTTTTATGCAAACCGCTCAAGCGGGCACTGATGCTCAGATTACTGAACAGTTGAGGCTTGTAAAGCTCTTCGTAGTACACATTGAGCACTGCCCATTTCCTGAAGAAATGCTTTCCGGGCTTATAGTTGTTCCAACTAAAATTGGTGTAGTAATACCGTGAGTTATTGTTGTACAAAAAGCCAAGATCGTTCGGATCATACGTATCACTTTCCTCTCCGTATCCAAAGCTGTACTGCCAAAGACCGGCTACCTTGCCTACTTCCGTGTAAGCTGCATGACCGTATCTCATCTGACCATTTTCATAGATTCCGGAAACCTTCGTATTTGCGCTGACATTGAAGTTTCCGTTTGGTGTGAAGATATTTGCCCTGGCTACCGTAACATTGGCATTTCGGGCATCTCCCTCGCGAAATACATTTGTATTTACAAAGGCTACGGTACTATTATTCCTGAGGTTCTGCGACAACACAAAGACATTGTAGTTGGTCAGGGGATTCGTAGTGATTCGGCGCTCATTCCCCAGGGAATCTGCAATGATGGCTTCGGTACGGCCTTCCACGGCATTAAAAACACCAATCCCCAATCCCTTTTTTGTACGACCGGATACTTTGGTTCCGTTGATCATCGGTGCAAGTGAAGGATTTGAAACCACTTCTTCTCCCTTCGATTCATCCACCTCATCATACACTTTGTAGAAATCATAAGGTGTAGAAGCAATCCGTCTGGAATAAAACACTCCACCGATGTTGAACAGATCTGTTCCTTCTAAAAAGAACGGACGGTACTCATCAAAGCGCACTTCGAAAGGCCCCAGATTCAACACTCGTTTATCGGATGTCGTTTGTCCGAAATCCGGCACCAAACTCATGTCCAGTGTAAAGGCATCGTTGAGACCATACTTCAGATCCATTCCAGCAGTAGCGCGCTGTTTCCAGGTTTGCTGACCGGAAGCCTCATCATACGAGTTTTCGACATAACCCGTTGCGTAAGGCATAAAAGAAAGCCGGATAGGCGACTTGATGTTCTCAATGCCAATCAACCTTCCTGACTGTGTGATCTCACCGAATACTTGCGGATTGATCGGATTCCACGTGGAATTCTCCCGCACACGGCGCACATTTCGCCAAAAATTGATATTCCATTCCTGAACAGGTTTATTCGGAAATCGAATTGCCGAATACGGGATCCGGATCTCAAACGACCATCCAAAATCACGCTTAACCGCAGCACTTCGCCAAACAGCATTCCAGGAAAAATCGACCGTGTTCACCTCCTCAAGCGCATCCAGCTCCACCCCCGCCGAGGTCAGCATGAAATCAAATGCACTGATATTGTTTCCGTACGTATCAATCGAAACACCGAACCAATCAGCGTTTCCTTCATCGTCCCTTGTCGAAAGACTAAAACTCACGGAATCCGGATTCGGGTCGTACAGCTCTCCTCCAATGTAAAGCGCATTGTTGTCGTACATCATACGGACTTCCGATCGAAAGCGCGATTTCCCTCCGAAAATGGGGTCTTTTACTATAAAATCTCCGGCAATTTCCGCACTCTTCCAGGCCTCCTCTTTCAGGTAGCCATCAATTTCCGGTGCAGTATCTGTGGTACGGATATGATATTCCCTTTGAGCATAGCCTTGCAGGGCCATACTCATCAGTATTGTCATAATCATAAACCGGTAAAACCTCATACAACTCGCATCGACAGGTGCACCAAATGTAATTAAACCTACTACGCCACCACATTTTTTAGGGACGTTTAACACAATTTAAGGACTAAACCGACAATCTCAATTATGAGTGGTCCCATCACATATCCAATGAGCGAACATAAGCTCCGCCGGAAAGTGAAATATGTCCCTCATCACTCGTCAGATAAGGCATGTCAATCACCCTGATTCCGTCACTGATATCTATTCCGTAGCCCGTTCTGACCACAAAGTGCTCCTCTCCGAAATGGAATTCCATTTTCTTGTCATTCCGAATACAACTGGCCATCCGCTCCCCGATCTGAATAGCCGTGTTCCCATTTTCGATCGGGATGAACCGTACCTCCCCGGGAAAGATATTTCTGTAATCGTTCATTAATCGGCGCGCTGTTTCGGCAGCCTTCGGCAGATTTGCGTAGAGACAATACATCTGATCACCTTCTTTGATCGCAACGACAGGTTGTCGAGCATTGAAAACCACCAATTCCTGCTGTTTCCAATGCACATAACGCTGCCCCTGAATCCCCAACAAGAACAAGACAAAAGCCCCGGCAAGGCCAATCCTGAACCATCCCTTTGGTTTCAATACAATCCAGAAGAACATCAGTAAATAACAAAGCAGAACCACCTCCGCCAACGGACTAAATCCTCTTGCCACGGCTCCCGGCAAGGACTCCACAAATTGCATCGAAAACAACAAAGAATACAAAAGTCCTCCCAACACCCAGGCCACAACCTTCACCATGAAACTGATGCCACTCACCGTAAACAACAGAAGACCTCCCCCAAGAATTAATGCGGCCAGGATCATCACCGCCAAATTGCTCAACGCAAAGTAGTTCGGGAACTGGTGAAAGTAATAAAGCGTTAACGGTACTGTGGCGATCTGTGCGGCGATTCCAACTGCGGTTCCCTCCCAGATCTTTCGGAGCCAGGGTTGACGCACATTCAACAACCCTGCTATCGGACGGTAGCCGACCAGAATCCCGATCATGGCCAGATAGGATAGCTGAAAGCCAATATCATAAATGAGTAAAGGATTCAACAAAAGCAACACAAATGCTGAAAAGAAAAGGATGTTTAACGAATCCCCCTTACGCTGAATCAGTTGTCCCAACACCAGCATCGAGAACATAAAAGCAGCCCGTTGCACCGAGGGAGAAAAGCCAGTAATCCCGGCATAAATCCAAATCAGCAACAATGAAAGCAAATACGCCTGGCTTCGTGAAAACACCCTTGGAAATCGCTCGAAAACAAAAAGCAGCAGGTAAACAAGAATCCCCACATGCAAGCCGGAAACTGCTAACACATGCATTGCTCCGGCACTGCTAAATGTGGTACGGTCTTCCGTGGATAACAAGCTCTTATCGCCAAGGACCAGGGCATGTGCCAGTGACGACGTGGGCTCATCCAGGGAATGATCCAGAATTTCCGATAGTTTGTCGCGTATAGCCTCCCACCACCTTCCCGGAATTCCAGGCTCCTCGTATCCCAGGTAACGAAAATCTTCTTCCGTCACGAAAGCCATCCTGAAAACATTCTGATGGTTCCAGTAAGAACGGGCGTCGAACTCACCCGGATTGTTCCGGTTCCGGATGACATCTACCTCCATGCGAATTGCCAGCACATCGCCTTCACGTACCGAAGGCGCATGAAAAAGTACCAGCATTCGTTCATCTGATGGTTCAATAACCTTTCCATTTACTTGCTGCCGAATGCTTACCAGCGCCTTTCGCCATTCCGAATCCGATCGATTGATTTCATCTACATGCACAACAGCAACCAACTCCCCCGACTCCAGATCCGGAGATGTTCCCCGTGCAAGGTGTGCTGCGAACGCTCCCAGGGTAATGAATCCCGGTATATAGAGAGATGCGATCCACTGGCCCCGAACCTTAAAAACCAACAATCCGGAAATTGTCAGTAAACAAGCTCCTAGCATCCAACTCCAGAAATGATCAAGGTTGAGAAACTCCTCCGCGAGAATTCCAAAACAGAGCAATGGTGTGATCAGCAAAAAGGCACGTATGGAGAAAAGTGACATTTCCGGAAGCAGGTATCAGTTCTGTACGATGAAAAAAATAACCATTATTCACCTGCCAAGAATCAAGCTTATTAAAATCAGGTGTTTTCTGCATTTTCCACTACTACCAGGTATTTTTCGCAATAAGGATATTTTCACAATCAATCAAAGGCTCAAATTGTTACAAATTCCGGAGAGAATAATTATACTTGTAGTACTAACCAAAAACACATTACACTATGTCGCATTCATCACCAATCCGTCCGATTTTTGTCCTCCTGTTTCTGATCGCCACACCATTAGTTTCGCTGGCTCAATTAATCGACCATCCCAAGGCATCTTTGACCCTGTCATTCAAACAAAGTTCAGGAACAAACGGTGCCGCTGTTGCCTACAATCCTGACAAGAATTTGTATTACGCGGTCGTCGCCGGAAATGCTGTATTCCCAATGGAAGCCTTTGATGGTTCGGGTAAAAACGTCTACACAACAGAAGCCGGAAGCGATATGCGCGGACTCTGGTGGAATCCCAAAACAAAGCAACTTGAAGGAAATGGATACGGAAGCACAGGAATCGTTGGAATGAGCCTGGATGCGTCAGGTTATCCGAGTCTCGGAAACTCAACTATTTTCGAAGGTGGTGATCACCAGCCAGGATCTAACAGTTGTGGTACCTACGATGGTAAAAAGAACATCTGGTACTTCAACGAGAGTGGTTTCACATATTACAGCCGAAAAAAGGGTACTGAAGCCGGAACACTCTCCCTGAAAATTGACAATACGCAACTTGAGAATCTGAACAATACTTCCGTGATCTACACAGGCGTTAAAACCATGGAATTGGGTGTTCTCGATTACGCAAACAAGCGTGTGTACCTCATCAACAAAAAGACAGGCGAGATCACTGCTACGGTTCAATTGCCATCCGATGCCGTAACACACTACTCGTTCCGGTTTTCGTACGCAAACAAACACATCTTTACGTACAGTACGGAAACACGCAGCTGGACAGGTTACCAAATCTTCAAGTGATCAGATTCGAAGACCTGGAGCTTTAGCGAATAATCGCTGAAGGGAAGCTTGATTGGTGAAAATCTTACTATTTTTATCTTTTAACAATCAACTTCACTTTGACCTACATTAAGCTTCTGTCAACGGTCTTTTTCACGTTGCTGTGCTTCTTTTCGAGCGCACAGTTCTTCCGTGGTGTCCCTGGACTTGAACCCTATGAGGACAAGCTGGAGTTGCTGGACAGTTATCTCAGTCTATCTCCCAACAAGGGGAAAAAACTAATCCGGGAATTATCGGTTACTGCCAAAAACACGGACAATAATGCACTCATGGCCGTCCTGAGTATTTAT
>JBNKYR010000099.1:0-12849 GCA_050300995.1 Crocinitomicaceae bacterium
AACCTTGTATGCCCTTCGTCATGGAGCCATTCTTAATGGAATCGTCGATCAACAAAAGGTGATTGCATTGCTTGACGAGATCGAACTGCGCTTCGAACGTCATCCTGAAACCGGTGATGCGGAACTGATCCTGAATGGTGTTAACGTAGAGCAGGAAATCCGAACACCTGAGGTTTCTTCCGAAGTCTCTAAAATTTCCTCCATCCCTGAGGTTCGCCAAAAACTGGTGCGGGAACAATGGCGGAATTGTCATGGATGGACGTGATATCGGTTCGGTTGTCTTCCCGGAAGCCGAATTGAAACTATTCGTCACGGCTGATGTGAATACACGCACGGAACGGCGTTTTCTTGAGCTACAACAAAAAGGAATTCGTGCTACACGTGATGAAGTCATGAAAAATCTCCGGGAGCGGGATCACCTTGACAGTACAAGAGCTGTGAGCCCTCTTATTCAGACCGAAGACGCCATTGTATTGGACAATACAAATCTTAATCGGGAACAACAATTGGAAAAAGTAAAAGCGCTGGTTGAAAAAGTACTTTTCCACTGCTAGAAGATTTTATTCACAAAAGTTATTATATTAACATGGAATTAGATTAATTCACTAACTTCGCCACTTTTGTAAAATAGTATCTACCTATGAGCACAATCAGCAAGGTAACCGAGGAAATCATCAACCGAAGCCCGTTCCTGCGAGAAGCAATGACCGAGAACCTAATCAATATTTCTGCCCTGGCGCGAAAGATCAAACCGGAAGTAGAAAAGGGAACCGGAAAGGAAACCAAAGAAGGTGCCATCGTCATGGCAATCAAGCGTATGACCCCGGGGGTTTATCATCGGTTGGATCTGAAGATCAAAAATGTCATCGGTGGGATCGGCGATTTCCTGGTACGTAGCGACCTCATCGACTTCACCTACGAGAATTCGGAAACATTGCGTGAGTGCCAGCGTCAATTGATCCAGCACATCAGTGGAGACAAAGACAGTTTCTTCACCCTCTGTAAAGGAATTACCGAAACAACATACATCCTGAACTCCAAATACAAGGAAGATATCGAGCGTATTTTCGTGAATGAACGATTGAAAGGACACAACGTGAACCTGTCTTCGATTACCGTGAAATTACCGGAAACAAATACCGAAACTTACGGGGTGTACTATTACATCATGAAGCACCTTGCCTGGGAAGGCATCAACATTGAACAGGTCGTATCTACAGCCAATGAATTCACGGCCATTGTCAATTCAAACGACATTGACAATGCGTTCAAGATTCTGATGCAATTGAAAAGAAGTATTTAGGAAATCAGGCTGCCGGCTCTTCTTCGCTCTTGCATTGTTCCTGTGGAAGTGCGCCACAAAGGCTGCACGCAATGCCTTCTTCCTGAAGAAGTGGGTTTTTACTTGCGCAGGTACCGGCAAATTCACCGTCTTTTTTCGCCCAAATCTTAATAGCGATTCCCCCGAAAGCGAGGGCTAACAAACCAATCGTTACAAGTACCAATCCCATTGTGCTTTGTTTTTTACAAAAGTATCAATTTTTGTCGAGCACACTGCCCGTACCGTATGTATCAAAAGTTACACTCGAAGGTGTTCCAACGTACCAGATGTCTCCTGAACTCAGTGTTTGCGCCCGGAAAATGCAATTATCCGCATTTACCTGAAGTACTTCCGGTGTGTTCGAAATTACATGCAATGAATCGGCCACCTGCAGGTTGTTCGCACTCCCGAAACCATTCCCGTCAATATTCAGGTTAAGGTATTTTACATTTCCGGAAAAATTGAAATTTCCCCAACCGTAAGTCACCGTTGTCCACAATTCGTAAGCATCCAGATTAAGGTTAACCGCCCCTGCCCCATCACGGATCACCAGGGTCATATAATCGGAAACCAGCACATTGGAACAAGAGAGTTCATAAGTTCCCTCGAACAAAATATTGCTGATCTTCTTGACATGAATTTCAACGGTTACCACCTTGTCGTAATCCCTGAGAAAATTGCACTTATTATTGTTCCGTATGTTGAGCCGTTTCTCTTCGTCAATTGTCGTCTCAATGAAATTGAGCAGGTTCTCACCTCCGTAAATGACGGCTTTATTGACAGTATCCTGAACCAGTACGTATTTCAGGTGCGGCCCCAGATACAATTTATCAAAGGACTCCAGTGTGACTTCCTTATAACCCAAATCACCAACTGATTTAAAACACGAGCGATCCTCCGAGTCCTTACAAGCGACCAGTACAAGGATCATCAATAAAGGAATTACATATTTCATTTTCTGAAGGTATAACCGATTCCGTACTCAATATAATCTGCCCGAGCCCAATGCGATTTCAAAATCACATTGATATTCAAACCATTGTCGAACACATAACGCATCCCGAGCCGATGATACAGTAGCTGATCCGGATGAAACTTATCTCTTACATAGACGCCCATTCCAAGCAAAAGGTGAAAACGATCCATGGGAAGCAGGTACCCGGTAAAAACGCCAAGTTGAACAATTTCCATTGGTTTTTTCGGAACATCCGGGTAATATCCCATGATCGATTGCTTGTACATCACATCGAATGAAACTTCCATTCCCGTCTTCGGGCGAAAGAAACGCCGTGCACTCAGATTCAATCCTACAATCGGATATCGGGGGCCTCCTTCCGGATAAATTTCCTTCACCGAACCGAAAGCAACCACTCCGAATTGCCAGTATTTTTTGAATGGCTCAAAATGAAACGTGGTATCACGTGCCTGTTTGATACGGTAACCATATCCTAAACTAAAAAACGGAAGGTTCAATCCGAGGTTGGGAACTTTCGTGGCGCCGTTCGAAAAGTGCGTCATGTCAAGGGCAGCCGTGATCGAATGATTACCAAAGGTGAAACGATTCTCCAGGGCCAGACAGATCTGTGCATTTACAGATGACCCGATCGCAATTTCCAGCTTGTTGTTCACCTGATCATAGTGCTTTGTTCCGTAAGCAATTCCGCTTCCCATCTTTCCTGAAAACACATAATGCTTACGCGAGATGAAAGGATACCTTACAAACCCGTACACTCCGAAGTAATAGCCCAGCAAATCATTATTTCCAACACTCCCGATGAAGGTGGTTACACCATACGTGGGATACTTGTACGGAGCGTGCCAGCGCTTGCTTCCTTTTGACTGCAACAAATAACTGATCTCACAGGCATACGCACGGTCTTCAGGAATGTGCCCCATGATGGCCCTGTGCGCCGCCAGAAAACCAATCTTTGCACGTGCTTCAATCCAGACATCATGCTCCTTCTGACCGAAAGCCACAGAAAACTGCAGCAGTAAAACGAATAACAACAAGGTTCTCACGAAAGCAAATGTAATTAAAACAGCACTTGGCTTATTAATATTACTTTTGGAAATAAAAAATGGACGCTCGCCTCCAGGCTTTCGAACGCCTTCTCAATATCATGGATGACCTCCGTGAAAAATGCCCGTGGGACAAGAAACAAACCCTTGAATCACTGCGTCATCTGACCATCGAGGAAACCTACGAACTCGCCGATGCCATTACGGAGAAAAACATGGACGAACTCAAGGGCGAGATCGGCGACCTCTTCCTGCACATGGTTTTTTACTGCAAGATCGGACAGGAACAAAATGCGTTCGATGTGACCAGCGTGCTGAATGCCATTTGCGACAAGCTCGTTCACCGACACCCTCACATCTACGGCGACGTAACGGTTTCCTCCGAAGAAGAAGTAAAGGAAAACTGGGAAAAACTGAAGCTCAAAGAAGGAAAAAAATCGGTGCTGGAAGGCGTTCCGACGTCACTTCCTGCCATGGTCAAGGCCTACCGCATCCAGGAAAAAGTGAAGGGAATTGGTTTCGAATGGGAAAAACGCGAGCAGGTCTGGGACAAAGTGAAAGAGGAAATGGGAGAGCTCATGGAAGAAGTGGAAGGCGGAGCTCCGAAAGATCGCATTGAAGATGAATTCGGGGATGTACTGTTCTCTCTGGTGAATTATGCACGTTTCATCGGGGTAAATCCTGAGGATGCTCTGGCAAGAACGAATCTCAAGTTCATCGATCGCTTCATGGCGATGGAAAAACTGATGAAATCCGACAACCTGACCCTGGAAGATTCAACCCTTGAAGTAATGGACACCTACTGGGAAAAAGCAAAACGTACCGAACGAACGTAAAAAAACAGGTCGCTCAATAGTTTCTACCATTCGCACATTTACCCCAAACCCGCTCCTTAAATTAGGACGAATATTGTATCTTCGGGGCCTGAACTAGATTATCGCTTATGAAGCTTCTCTCCTTATTTGTCTTTGTGTGTCTTGCCGGTACGGCAGTTTTTGCACAGGATTTTACCATCCGGGGATTTATTTACAACCAAAAAGACGGTGAGCCGATGCCTTTTGAGAAGGTGCGACTCCTGAACATGGACAGTACGGTTGCCGGAGGTGCGGTCACTGATGAGAGTGGATTCTACCAGATCTCCAAGCTTGGAACCGGAGACTATATCCTGAAAGTAGAAAGTATTGGCTTCGAAGTCCAGACTCAAAATGTAACAGTCGACAAGGAAAAAGGAATTCTCGATGCGGATTTCACCCTCACCCAGCGTCAGGACGTTGTGAATCTTGAGGAGATGAGCGCGAGTGCCGAAGCGAAGACCAAGAAAACACAGGTACTCATTTCGGAGATCAAGCTCGATAAAAAAGAACTGGAAAGAATTCCAAGTGTGGGAGGTGAAAACGATATTGTTGGAGCCTTCTCCATAACTCCGGGGGTTATCCAGACCGGTGACCAGGGAGGCCAGATTTATGTGCGTGGAGGAACACCGATCCAGAACAAGATCCTGTTGGACGGAATGACTATCTACAGTCCTTTCCATTCCATTGGTTTCTTCTCCGTTTTTGAAACCGAATTGATCCAGAACACCAGCATTTATACAGGAGGTTTCGATGCCGAATACGGAGGTCGTATCTCTTCGATCATGGACATCACTTACCGCGATGGTAACCGCAAAAAATTCAGTGGAAAGGTTTCCGCTTCTCCGTTCATGGGGAAGGCTGTTATTGAAGGTCCGCTGCTGAAAGGAAAAGTGGATCGGGCAACGAAAAAAGAATCGTTGGGCGCAGGCTCTTACATCATCTCTGCCAAGCAAAGCCTTATTGAATATACTTCCAAGTCACTTTACCCGCGCGTAAATGACGGACAGGGAATGCCATTTAACTTTACCGATCTCTACGGTAAAATTACCTTCAAAGGGAACACCGGTTCCAAATTCAGTGCTTTCGGATTCCATAACCGTGACGCCGTCGACTATGATATCGCTGATATCAAATGGACCCAGAGCGGTGGAGGAATGAACTTCATGCTTGTTCCGAGCAGCTCTCCGATCTTCGTTCGCGGACACGTGAATGGTAGCAGTTATTCAACTACGTTCAACGAGACACTGAGCGAAACAGATACACTTACTCGCTTCTCCTCTATTGGTGGTTTTGATCTGGGATTTGATTTCACGTACTTCCTGAGCAAAGGAAGCGAATTGAACATGGGAATCAACATGGGCGGTTTCAATACTTCTTTTGAGACCTTTAACGAGGCGAAACGCAAGATTGAAGCAAACAACTTCTCTACGGAAATCGGAATTTACCTGAGCTATCGCTACGTTTCCACTCGCTGGGTGATCCAGCCAAGCTTACGTGCCCAGATGTACGCTTCGCTTGGTACCATTTCTCCGGAACCACGTCTTCGGATCAAATTCAACGCATCAGAAAAGCTGCGATTCAAAGCATCAGGTGGTCGATTTACACAAAACTTCACTTCTGCGTCTTCCGACAAGGATGTCGTAAAGTTGTTCAACGGTTTGCTTTCGGCACCAACCAACGTTCAGAGTACATTCGTAACACTTTTCCAAAACGAGAAGCATCCGAAGAATGGTCTTCAGAAAGCATGGCATGCCATTGCCGGTTTCGAACTGGATCTGACCAAGCGCATGTCGCTGAACGTAGAGGGTTACTACAAGTACTTCTCCCAGTTGAGCAACATCAACCAGAACAAACTTTACCCGGACGAAGCTGAGTTTGCCGACATTGATGATGTGTACAAGAAAGACTTCATTCTGGAGAACGGAGAATCTTACGGAGCTGACTTCCTCCTCACGTACAAGGGGAACCGTTTGTTCATCTGGACAGTATACTCTTACGGACACTCACAACGTTGGGATGGAGACACCCTTTACTTCCCGGTATTCGACCGTCGTCACAACGTAAACCTCGTTGGTACGTACCTGTTTGGAAAGAAAAAGAACCTGGAAGTGAGCGTTCGCTGGAACCTTGGATCCGGGCTTCCGTTTACTCCAACAGCGGGATTCTATCAGCAGGAAAACTTTACGACCGGCGTGACCACTGATCCGACTACATCCAATACAAACGATGTATCTACGATCCTCGGAGATTTTAACAGTGAGCGTCTTCCGTACTACCACCGCCTGGATATTACGGTCAAGAAACGTTTCGTATTTAAGAATGAATCGGTTATTGAAGCGATTGCGAGTGTGACCAATCTCTACGATCGTAAGAATATCTTCTACGTAAACCGTGTAACAAACGAGAAGATCTACCAGTTCCCGATCCTTCCAAGTATCGGCCTGAGCTATAAGTGGTAATTCCTGCGTCTGCGATAGGACTTCAACGTCTCCTGCAATATTGATCGGTATTTGTTGTACACGTTTCCTTATATTCGTGTATGCTCTCCAAAAGAACCAAATACGGACTGAAGGCATTGGCCTACATTGCACGTCAGGAAAACGGTAAACCTGTTCAGGTAGCCAGTATTGCCAGCAGTGAAAACATTTCACATAAGTTCCTGGAGAGCATTCTACTCACCCTTCGCAAAGCCGGGATTCTCGGATCCAAAAAAGGTAAAGGTGGTGGTTACTACCTCCTCAAAGATGCTAAAGACATTCCGATGACGGATGTCATACGCCTGCTCGAAGGACCAATTGCCATGCTCCCATGTGTCAGCCTCAACTTTTATGAACGCTGTGACGACTGTCCTGACGAAACAGTTTGTGGTCTGCACAAGTTGATGATTCAGGTAAGGGACAGTACGCTCCAGGTGCTCGAAAATAACTCATTGGCAGACCTCTGCTGATTTTCCCTATTGTTTTCTTTTCGCTTTTTATTGGTTCAATATCTTTCAAATCGACACGCCGGAACACGATGAATTTTCACGTCAGTTGAAACTGGAACCGCTCAAACCTGCAAAGAGACCTGACAGCTTTCTGTTCCGGTTTGGAATCCGAGAACCACTATTACGCCCCCACAAAAGCCATGGCTTACAGAGAATGCGGGTTACCTGAATAACGCCCCAACGCGAAGACCGGTAATTTCGTTTAAATTAGCGCATTTAAACGTTAGCCAAACCGAAGTTAATTGATACGTTTCTTTCGAAGCCAGTGGTTTTTTCTGCTGATTACGCTTGTTTTCGCAGGCTTTTATTACGATGGAGTTCTTGATAAAGGACCGCTGAACATGCATGTCTGGCGTCAGACAGATTGTCTCTCCATGGCACACAATTATGCTGAAGGAGCATCCTTTTTCGCTACCGAAATGCATATACAGCTATCCGACGGTTTGAGCACTGGAAAAGCCCTGGGCGAATTTCCTATCCTGTATTATGTTGCAGGTAAACTATGGCAGATCGGTGGTGAACATTACATCATCTATCGGGTGTTCTATCTTTTGCTCCTGCTGGTCGCCCTGTTTGTTTCATACCGTACGCTGCGACACTTGTTCAAGGATGCATTTCTGTCTGCCTGGCTCAGCCTGCTACTCTTTACGTCACCGGTATTTGTGCTTTACGGAGTTAGCTTCCTTTCCGATGTGCCTGCGTTCTGTTTTATCCTGGTCGCCCTGAGTTTGTTTTATCAATATCACGTGCGACAATCAAACAATGCCCTTTACTTTTCCATGCTGTTCTTTGCGTTGGCGGGCCTCGTGAAGGTTTCCAGTCTGATCGTTTTTGTACTGCTGATCGTACTCCTTATCCTTGAAAGCATCGGATTTCGTACCTTGAAAACAACATCACTTTTCCACAAAAAAGGACCTGTTTGGATCAGTGTGATTGCCGTGTTGGCCTGCATTTTTGGTTGGTATGCCTATGCCTCTCACTTTAATGATGCGCACGGCTTCAAATACACCTTCAACAGTATCTATCCACTATGGCTCATCAACAGCGACGAATTCCTCGAAGTAATTGACAACATGCGATATCTGACCAGTCGCATTTTTTCGAGTCGGTTTACGCTTCTTTTACTTGGAGTAGCAGCTGTCCTGAATTTCCTTTTCTGGCGCAGTTCAACCCGATTGGCGCTCATCTCCAACGGACTGCTGGTACTGGGATCCCTCTTTTATTTTATCCTTTGGGCACCGTTGTTTGGCGTCCATGATTATTACTACGTTCCCTTCCTGATCCTTATTCCCGGTATACTCATTCCTCTGTTGATGGCACTCCGGAATCGTTATCCCGCATTCATTCGTTCCAATTATACGCGTGCGGTGATGGTCGTATTTCTGGCCTACAACTTTGTGTACTGTCTGAACGTCGTCAAACTCCGCACGCTTGCAGAAAAAGATCCGATAGGTCTTGTTCAGGACAAAGAATTTGTCAAGCTGATGTGCTGGATCAATGGAAGTGATCATCACTACTGGAAAAAATTCGAGGACATCCGCCCCTACCTTCTTCAATTGGGGATTCGCGAAGAAGACCGCTTAATTTCCCTGCCGGATCCGTCAGACAATGCGTCACTCTACCTGATGGGACACAAAGGATGGACGGCCTACAACCTTGGAGCCGGTCCTGAAGCCATTCAAAAATACATGAATGCCGGTGCCCGATACCTCATCATTTCAAAGCCGGAAGCACTTGACTGGCCGCAGGTAAAACCTTTCCTAGGCAAACAAATCGGCGAATATGAGGGATTCCTGATCTTCGCTCTTTAGCACCATCAGAATTTGTATATTTAAAGCTGATGACCTAAACACATACGTATGATCCCCCTTATTGTCGGCGGAGGAATTCTTCTGCTCATTCTTATTATCATCTGGGCTCTGTACAACGGCCTTGTCAGTGCACGAAATATTGTTCACGAAGCATTCAGTGGTATTGATGTTCAACTGAAAAAACGTTTCGAACTGATCCCTAACCTGATCGAAGCCGTGAAAGGCTACAACGCGCATGAAGCTGCAGTACTTGAAAAAATTGTGGAACAGCGAAGCGCCAGCGGATCCACTCCGGGAGAGGCAGCCTCGTCTGATCGTTCCATTACGCAAGCCCTGAAGCAATTCCGAATCCAGGTGGAGAACTACCCCGACCTGAAAGCCAACAGTCAGTTTCTCAAGCTTATGGACAACCTGAGTTCAGTGGAAAATGAACTTGCTCTTGCACGTCGCTATTACAACGGTGCCACACGCGATTACAACACAAAGATCCAGAAATTCCCTGGTGTGATCGTTGCCAACATGACGGGCTTCAAGGCAGCTGCCTTTTACGAAATTGAAAACGATTCCGAGCGTGCTGCTCCGGAAGTTCAACTTAACTAATCACTGATGCAACGGACCCTTTCACTGCTTTCACTGCTTTTCCTCTTCACCTTATCCGCACGTACCCAGGAACTTGCAGACTATCTGAAATATGAACATATTCTAAGTTATCACAGCGACATTTACGTGCAGAAAAACTGCCATGTCAAAGTGGTGGAAACGATTACGGTTTATGCAGCCGGCTCCGAGATCAAACGTGGAATTTTCCGTGAACTTCCCACTTCCTACCTGTACCGGGGAGGAAAGGTAAGAATTGGCTTTGAACTGCTCAGCGTGAAACACAACGGCAAACCAGAGCCTTATCACACAGAAGATATGAGCAATGGAATCCGCATTTATGCAGGTGATGCTGATGTATTTGTTCCTACCGGCATACACACGTACGAATTCACCTACGATGTGTACCATGTGCTGGGCTTTTTCGATGAATTCGATGAGATCAACTGGAACGTGAACGGTAACGGGTGGCAATTCAACATTGACTCGGTTTCTGCAAATGTGTATTACCCGGAGGGAGCCGAACTGGTTCGTTATGATGGCTACACCGGAAAATACGGTGTTAAAGGAAAAAGCTTTGTCGCCACCGAGATCGAAGGTGGTGTCAATTATGTGGTTACCCGTCCTCTCATCGATCATGAGAACCTGACAGTTGCAGTCGCTTGGAACAAAGATCAGGTGACCTATCCGAGCACTATGGATGAGATTATTTTTTGGATCCAATCCTACATCTTGTGGGTAATCGGAGGGCTCGGTTTGCTCGTTGGTTTCCTGGTGAATTTCAGGACCTGGTACAAACACGGTCGTGACCCGAAACCAGGAACGATCATCCCTCTCTTCTACCCTCCCACCGGCTTTTCTCCTGCCGAGTGTATCTATTTGAAACGAGGAGGATCCAAGTCCAATACGATGTTCGGTTCGATGCTCATCAGTCTGGCCGTAAAGGGAATGATCGAAATCACAGCCAGCGGCGGTAAGGGATTGCTGTCCAAACGTTCCTACACGATCAAAAACCTCAATACGGACAAGAAAAAAACACGCAAGCCATTGACGGATGTCGAAGAGTACTTCTACGACCGCTTCATGGGATCACGTTCTACGGAAACCATTACCTCCGGAAAGTACAACTCGCGTGTTCAATCATCCAATAAAAAGCTGATCGACAAAGTCGACTCCCTTCAAAAAGGAAAATACTTCGTGCGCAATTCGCACCTGAAAGCGCGTCAGTTTATTGTTCCTGCCATTTTTATGGGGCTGGGCATCCTTGGTTTCATGACTTACGGAGGGAGCATCGCAGTATTGATTGTGGCGCTGGTACTCATGATCATTATGAATGTCATCTTTGGCTACCTCTACGAACAGCCTACCACCGAAGGGCGCAAGAAAATGGATGAGATTGCCGGTTTTGAGATGTACATGAAATACGCGGATCGTGAACGCATTCGCTTACAGAATCCACCCACCATGAACTTTGAGCACTACGAGGAAAACCTCGCCTATGCCATTGCCCTGGGTGTTGCCAAAGAATGGGCGGGTCAGTTTGATCCGATTGAACTCGAAGACGGTGTCCACCACCACATGCCATACATGGCCGGATTGATGGTGAGCGATTTCCACTCTCTCGGAAGTGATCTTTCGCATACGATCTCGTCTGCAGCAACACCACCAAGTTCTTCCGGTTCTGCCAGTGGAGGTGGTGGATTTTCCGGCGGCGGTGGTGGCGGCGGCGGCGGCGGCGGTTGGTAATCTCCGGCGAAAAAACACGCTGCATTGTAAGTTTTTTATTTCTGGATCGTTCTAAGGACCATTAACATCCTGAATATGAACTACCGCATCCTCTTATTTTCGCTTCTACTCACTTTTGGCTCCAATGCGCAATTGCCGAACGGTTCAGTTGCCCCCGACTTCACATTGACCGATATCAATGGAAACACGCATAACCTTTACACCTATCTTGATCAGGGGAAAGTAGTGTATCTTGAAATATTCGCCTGCCATTGTCCGAGTTGCTGGGCATTTCACAATACAGGAAAACTGGAAAGTCTCTACCAGATGTACGGTCCGGGAGGCACCGATCAAATTGTGGTGTTTATGGTCGAATACGATGAGAATAACGGAATGGCTGAATTTTACGGCACCGGAGGATTTACGCAGGGAGATTGGGTCACCGGGACCTCTTTCCCGATGTTCAATCCGGAAGGGAGTGACCGTTCAGTATTGAGTGACTACAACGTCAGTTTTTATCCGGTACTCTATCGAATATGTCCCGACAAAACACTCGAAGCAGTTGCTACCAGTACCTCGGTAGCGGATATGTATCAGAAAGCCGATGACTGTCCGGGAACACTTGGACTCGATGCAAACCCTTCCGAGAACTTTGAACTGAGCATCCATGATCGCACATTGCTGGTATCGGATTACACCCAGGTAAAGTCGATTGAAGTGGTGAATCTTCAGGGACAATCGGTACGGCATTTTGAAACACTCAACTCTTCAAGCATCGAACTGAACGACCTGAATCCGGGTATTTATCTGGTTCGTGCCAATTACACAACAGGTACTGTTGTCCGTAAATTTTACTTGAAATAGAAAGCATTCTTCGGATTTTCCCCTGATTGATTCATGTTCTTTGGGTGTTCGGTATTAACTTTGCTCAACGAACCACAAAAAATCGATCATGAAAACACTTTACGTTCTTCTCTTTTCTGTTTTATTGAGTTCTACAGGATTCAGCCAAACCACTGCTGATATTTTCCGCCGCACTGACTACACCTACACTTACCTCGGAATTGACTATTCGCATGCAAAATTCATCGGTGACTTTGCACAGTTTGCGGAACTAGGGGAGGTAGGTATGGTGCGTATTAAAGATGAGTACTTTCATCGCTGGAATCATGTCGTCATTAACGAGCCTAACAAATACAATTGGGAGGAAGCCCTGCGTAAAGAACACGTATCCATTGATCTTAAAACGATCGATAAGGTGAATGAAGGAACAGTTGTGGAAGACATGGAGGCTTATTCTGCGAAAGAGATTTCAGAAGAAGAAATCGCGACCATTGTCCGCAACTACAACTTTGAAGATGCAGAGGGAATCGGGATCGTTCTGATTGCGGAATACCTGGATAAAAGTCGTGACCGCGGATGTTTTCACTTCGTAATGCTCAACATGAAATCAAAAGAAGTACTCATTCATAAACGCTACATCAAGGAAGCAGGCGGATTCGGTCTTCGCAATTTCTGGATCCGGCCGGTATTCGA
>JBNKYR010000100.1:0-12461 GCA_050300995.1 Crocinitomicaceae bacterium
CACCAATGCAAGGTGATATGGCGGGCAAGCTGCCGTTCCCAGATCCTTGATCTTTTCGCGGACAAATTCTTCCATCGATTTTTCGTTCAATAACGATTTTGTTTTCTGATATAAGAAAGACTTATTCGCTGATCCTCCTCCCTTCGCCAGGAAAAGGAATTCATATGATGCACCCTTACCTGCATAAAGATCAATCTGTGCAGGCAGGTTAGTGCCCGAGTTTTTTTCTTCAAACATGGTCAACGGAACCATCTGCGAATAACGAAGGTTGCTCTCCTGATAGGTGTTATAAATACCCTTTGACAAATATTCAGCATCAGCCACACCAGTATAAACATCTTCTCCCTTCTTTGCCATCACGATGGCCGTTCCGGTATCCTGACAAGAAGGAAGCTTGCCGTCTGCCGCCACAGCAGCATTCTGAAGTAAGTTATACGCCACAAAGCGATCGTTGTCCGTAGCTTCGGGATCGTCCAGTATTTTTCTGAGTTTTTCAAGATGAGCTGTTCTCAGGTAAAAGGACACATCGGTCATTGCTTCCTGCGAGAGTATTTCCAGACCTTTCGGGTCAACACGAAGAATTTCGCGATCGCCACATTTTTCCACCGAAACATATTCGGAAGTGATCTTTCTGTATTCGGTATTGTCGCGTTGAACAGGAAACGGATCCTGGTAGAAGAATTCAGCCATAACTCAAATTTTACAGTGTAAAAATAACAACAAATTGAGTAACCCTACTCAAACGGATACCACAATGCATTGGCCTGACAATTTGCTTCGAAAAAGGATTCAGAGACAAAAAAGGGCCGTCTCTTTGAGACAGCCCCTTCGGTTTCATCAGATCGAACGCCTTATTATTTCCAGGCTTTGCTGAAGTATTTACCAAGACCTTTTCCACACATGGCGTAGGCTTCGGAAATACGAAGTCCAGTATCGAAATCGCCCATTCCGTATGTTCTTCCCGGGTTGTTTTTACTTACCAGTTTGCAAACAACATTCTCCGGATTGTCATTTTCAACGAAAGTCACTGTTACATCGACCATCGCAGGCTTTTTAGTTACATACACATTAAACCCAGGCTCTGTATGCGTCGTGCGAATGATCATTTTATATTTCGCTTTGGAGTTTTCCGGTCCTACGAAAATATCCAGTTTGCTAAGGTTCTTGTTCAACAGCTCTTCAAACATTGGCTGAAATCGCCCCTTTCTGTCTCCATACCATTTCTCTTTCCAGTCGTCCCCTTTACCAGGCTCTTTGTCTTTGTATTTTTCGTTGTATTCCTTACGTTTTTCTTCCACGTAGTCCTCTTCCTTATCGTATCGTCCTACACTCATATCCGAATAATCGTATTCGATATCGAAAAACTTCTCTCCCTTCAGAGCTTTCAGGTCTCCTTCGATGACAGCAATTTTCTGTGCATTAAGACTCACGCTTCCAAGAACTAACAACGAAAACAGCAGTACTTTTTTCATAATGATTAGATTTTATTGTTTGGTTTTATTCAAAATTAGCAGAATATCCTATAAAAGACAAAGAAAAGCGGCTGAGGCGCCCCCTCAGCCGCTTCGCTATCAAAACGCGCGCATTTTACTCCAATGTCACACGAATTGGCAGGTACGCGATGGTACGAACTTTACCATGTGCATTTTCCGCCGGTTTCCAGTGATTCAGCAATTTAACGACGCGTTTTGCTTCGCGATCAATGTCTTCCGACACACCGCGCTCGACCTTGATATTCGAAACGGTGCCATCGCGTTCGATCACGAATGACAAATACACAGTTCCCTGAGTACCGAAAGATTGCTCGATCTCCGGGTAATTGAAATTTTCGTGGATCTCCTTCTGCATCTCTTCCAATCCGCCGATATATGCTGCCGGCGTTGAAGGGAAAGGATCAATGGGATCTTCATCAATTTCCACGAAACCACCTGAAAATCCACCGATCTTCGGAGGGTCCACAGTTGATTTAACATCCGTTGAGGTGTTTTCAGTAGATTCCATGTTCTCGGAAAGGTCCTGTGAATTGTCCAGTGACTCCGTTTGCTGAGGTTGGTCCTCCGTCTCCTGGCGTTGTGGTTGCTGGACCATCGGTTTCGGAGTCTCCGGTTGCTCAGGCTGCTCAATCACCCACTCAATCGGCTGAGTTGTGGAAGCATGTTGATCATTTAGCACGGGGACACCGGAAGTGTAGGTGAATGCGGCCAGCGTAAAGGAGCCGGCAGCAAAGAGACCTACCTGGAACAGGACAGTTCTCTTCTGCTCGAGGTCGAACCTCGAATTTTTCTTTGCGATCATAATTAAGAAATTAAATTGTTAGTACTCAGAATGTTTTCAAATCACATGCCAAAATGTCAACACTTTATTAATCAATCGATTAAGGCTATTATTCTGTTAATTTTTAGTTAATGGTCTTGCAAAAAAGAGTCCGTTCAGGGCGAAAACATGCTGACCTTCAGCCGTCCCCAACACAAGAATTTCTTAACACCTGTGTGCCAACAATCTCCAACGAAGCAGTGGAACATGAAAAATAGTACCTTCGTACTGTTGTATTTGTATGGCCAAACGAAAGAAGCACATACTGACCCTGGAAGAAGATCCTGAATTTGATCTCGTGGGTATCTGCTCTCATCACGGCGATTATCGCCTGGCCTGGAGCATTAATGAAACCCTGGGGTTCCATTTGTGTAAATGCGACAATTACATCACTACAGACAGAAAGGGAGATCCGCTGTCGGAACATTCCATGTACATGTACGAAGACGAAAACGATCGCCTGACATATTACATGATCAAAAATAAATCCCAGGGACAATTTCTGATCCCGGAAAATCCGACCATCGATTACTTTCTGTTCCTGTATAATAATTATGCGATCAACGTCGAGGACCTGATCCGGAAACTTAAGCAGGCTCCCAGCATTCTGGCAGCTTATACTTTTGATCCTGAGCAGATCCCATCGGCAGAAAATATCATATTCAATTAGTATGAAAAAAACGAAGATCATTGCGACCATGGGGCCATCAACGGCTGACAAGGAAGTCTTACAGAAAATGTTTCAGGAAGGAGTAAATGTCTGCCGTCTGAATTTCTCCCACGGAGCGCATGAGGCACATGAGCGGACCATTAAAATGATCCGGGACCTGAATGAGGAAACCGGGTTGAACGTGGCAATTCTCGCTGACCTGCAGGGACCAAAAATCCGCATTGGAAACATGGAAGATAAAGGAGCGGAACTCGTGGAGGGCAGCACCGTAACAATCACGACAAGCGATTTTCTAGGTACAGCAGAGCATTTCTCCATCAACTACGAACAGCTCCCGAAAGACGTAGCGGTTGGCGAACGCATTCTGCTGGATGACGGAAAGCTTGTATTGGAAGTAACCAATACCAACAAAAAAGACACGATCAAAGCCAAAGTACTTTTCGGCGGCTGGCTTTCTTCACACAAGGGAGTAAACCTGCCAAACACGAAGATCTCATTGCCAAGCCTGACAGAAAAGGATATGGTCGATCTGGATTTCGCATTGGAGCACAATGCTGACTGGATCGGACTTTCCTTCGTTCGCTCCGCACGCGATATTATTGAGCTGAAACACATCATCTCTTCAAAACAAGCCAAGGCCAAAGTGATTGCGAAGATCGAGAAGCCGGAAGCAATCGATGACATCGATGAGATTATGAAGGAAAGCGATGCCATCATGGTCGCTCGTGGAGACCTTGGAGTGGAAATTCCTTATCAGAACGTACCACTCATTCAGAAAATGATCATCAACAAAGCGCGTGAGCGAGCCAAACCGGTGATCGTTGCCACACAAATGATGGAAAGCATGATCACTTCAAGTTCGCCGACCCGCGCGGAAGTGAACGACGTGGCCAATGCCGTCCTCGACGGTGCCGATGCCGTAATGTTGTCCGGCGAAACCTCAGTGGGCAAATACCCGGTCCAGGTGATCAAGACCATGGCAAACATTGTACTGGAAGTAGAAAATTTTGACGGAATCTACAACAAAGAGGAATTCCCGGAAAAAAATCAGGATCGTTTCATCACGGATTCGATCTGTTTCAATGCCTGCCGTCTTTCAAGAAGGGTGGACGCCAAAGCTATTCTTACAATGTCCTTTACAGGATATACGGCCTACAAACTGGCCTCGCAGCGACCGAAAGCAGACATTTTTGTCTTCACCAGCAACCACAAGATCCTGACTCAATTGAGCCTGATCTGGGGAGTTCGCGGCTATTTTTACGATAAGACCGTGAGTACCGATCATACCATTGCAGACAGCAAGTACCTGCTCAAAAAACAAGGTCTTCTGAAGGAAGGCGACCTGGTGATCAACATCGCTTCCATGCCGATCGAAGCCCACGGAAATTCAAACATGCTCAAATTGAGTTACGTGGAATAACATCTTTGCTGCTTATTGTGAACATTTTCCTCCTCTAAGATTTGTAGGAAGGCACAATGAAGCGTATTTTTGCCGGGAATATTTTCCGGTGAAACTAAAAAGATACATTACTGCCCTTGTTTGCCTTTTGTCACTTGCCTTCCATGGATTTGGTCAGTGTACGGTCGATGTGGTGATCCAGGAAGGGACTTCTATCGAGATGTGTGCCAGTGATCCGGTGAGTATTTCCGCGTCATCCGGTTACGTGTCTTACGCATGGACAGGGCCCGAATCGCTTGCCGGACAAACCATCACACCTCAGTTTACGGGAGAATATGTTGTAGCTGCGGAGGATGGCATCGGATGTATTTCCACAGACACGATCGACGTGATCATTCACGCAAACCCAACTCCAACGATACTTTCATCAGAAGGAAACCCCATCTGTGCATCATCTCCCGGCACCACACTTAGTGTAGACAACACGTATGCTTCGTATGACTGGGGAGCCGGAAATTCCGGACCTACTTTTTTTGCACCGGGCGTTGGAGCTTATGCAGTGACTGTTACGGATAACAATGGCTGCACCGGGCATACGGTCATTTCCATCACCACCTATAATTTTCAATTGACCTCCACCTCCATCGGTGGGTGTTATGGGACAACCGTCTTGCTTCAGGCGAGCGGAGGAAACACATATTCGTGGTCGACCGGTGAAACAGGTAGTTCCATTGTGGTGGCGCCTGCAGCAACCACAACCTATACCGTAACCGTAACCGTAACCAATGGCAGTTGTACGGAGGACCTCTCGATTGATGTGGACGCCGTTCCGGAATATTCGTTTGATCTCGTGGACACCCTGTACATGGCAGTGGACGAAACCGAAACGCTTTATGGGCCAACAGGATCCTTTACGTACAACTGGTTTCCCGATGATCAGATCGACAACCCGAACAGTGCGGTGGTTACCCTGACAGCGGCCTCATCACATACACTCTACCTTGAGGCAACTCATTCAACCGGTTGTGTAATTGAAGACAGCGTTGTAGTGATCGTTGTTGATCTGTCAATTCCCGACGGATTCTCACCGAACGGCGATGGCATCAATGACATGTTTGTTGTTCCTCAACTGTACGAACTGGATGGTAGTTTTACCGTTTGGAACCGCTGGGGAGATATGGTATTTGAAAGCGATCATTACGAGAACAACTGGGACGGCACCTGTGAAACATCTCTTTGTCTGGGCAAAGGCGTACTTCCCGAAGGCACCTATTTCTATTCCATGGTGGTACAGGATGTCAAATACACCGGATACATTACACTGAAATTATGAAGACGCTGCTGGCAATCGGGTTGATCATAAGTGCATCGGTGACATTCGCACAGAATACGATGCGTTTCTCACAACTCAATTTTGCCCAGGGTATCAACAATCCGGCAGCCATTGCCATCGACGGAACGATCATGGCAGACTTCATTTTCCGTAACCAATGGTTCGGTATCGAAGGCGCACCAACCTCTGCAGCATTCAACGGACAATACGAGATCAACGAACATATGGCGGTTGGTTTAACGGCTTCGTACGATAAGATCGGAATCAACCAAACCGGTTCTGTTGCCGGACAATATGCGTATCGACTGCATTTTGATTACGGCCGAAGCCTGATTTTCGGGCTTGGGATGGGTATTGATAATTCCGTAAGTTTCCTGGCCGGTTCAACGCTGACCGAAAAAAGCGATCCGGCATTTGCGAACAGCTACGGCCGCTCGTATTTCAATGCAAGTTTCGGTATGTTTTATAATGCACCGAACTTCTACATCGGAGCTTCGATTCCACGCCTGTTCCAAAACACCCATGTCGGAACCCAACCCGGGTTTCAACCACCACGCTGGCATTATTACCTTTCAACAGGATTCTACATCCATGCAGGAGACAATTATACCTTCAATCCGCATCTGCAGGTCAAGGCAACTATGAATGCTCCGATTCAGGGCGACGTTATTCTCCGCAATACCTTTTTCAACCGCTTTAGCATCGTGGCCGGTTACCGTTCCGAAAATGCTCTGATTGCAGGAGTTGATGTCCTGTTTGCAGGAAAAGCCCGTATCGGTTACTCCTTTAACTACAACCTCGGACCTCTTTCCCGTATCAAAGGGGCGTCGAATGAGCTCTACCTTGGCCTTGCCTTTCCCTACCACAGCGACCGTGATGATTTTAGCAGAAGACGTTACCTGAACAATAAGAGGACAAACCGCTTCGACGCAAGGCAACACTCGCGACGAAAGCATTACAACCGGGGCCGTCGGTATGGTCGCAACAACCGCTACCGGTAAACTTCCGTATGTACGCTCTTAACATAGCGGGGAACGGTTATATTTGATTAAGTAATTCATTTAAACGCATGAGCAATTTTTCGAAAAGACATATTGGTCCGGACGCTACCGAGCAGGCAGCAATGTTGGCCAAGATCGGCGTGAGTTCGTTGAACGAACTTATCGACAAAACAATTCCTGCACACATCCGATTGGGACATGAACTCCGTATCGATGCAGCAATGAGCGAGCAGGAATACCTGAATCATGTCAACGGACTTGGTGAGAAAAACAAAGTGTTCAAATCCTTCATCGGTCTTGGATACAATGAAACCATCGTTCCTTCAGTGATCCTGCGCAACATTCTGGAGAATCCGGGATGGTACACCGCGTACACGCCTTACCAGGCAGAGATCTCCCAGGGACGTCTTGAGGCCTTGCTGAACTTCCAGACCATGATCATGGATCTGACAGGTCTTGAACTGGCCAATGCTTCCTTACTCGACGAAGGAACGGCAGCAGCCGAAGCAATGATCATGCTTTTCAATTCGCGCTCACGCGACGAAGTAAAAGCCGGGAAGAACAAATTCTTCATCGCAGATGCAGCATTCCCTCAAACCATCGATGTGGTTCAGGGCCGTGCCAACAACCTCGGAGTTGAATGGCATGTTGGAGAGGCTGACACCTTTGAACCAACAAATGAATACTTTGGAGCCGTTCTTCAATCACCGGACCTTTACGGACGTATCGGTAATGTAGAGAAGAATATTCAACGACTGAAAGCAGCCAACCTCCGTGTAGCAGTTGCCGCAGACATCCTTTCACTGGTACTGCTCAAGTCTCCGGGTGCGATGGGAGCCGATGTTGTTTTCGGATCTTCACAGCGTTTCGGGGTGCCGATGGGTTACGGAGGACCTCACGCAGCTTACTTTGCTGCCAAAGACGAATTTAAACGACACATGCCGGGACGTATCATTGGTGTTTCGGTAGACGCCGACGGGAATACAGCATTGCGTATGGCATTGCAGACCCGTGAACAACACATCAAGCGTGATCGTGCCACTTCCAACATTTGTACGGCACAGGCATTACTCGCGGTAATGGCCAGTATGTATGCTGTCTATCATGGACCGGAAGGATTGCGTGAAATTGCCGGGCATGTGCACTCGCTTGCAACAAAAACACACAAGGGACTCAAAGCAATGAATATTGCTTCCGGAAACGATCAGTTCTTTGATACGCTTTGGGTGAAAGGAGTTGACACTGCTGCTGTGAAGAGTGCAGCTGAAGCAGCAAACATGAACTTCTACTATCCATCCGCAGGTGAGGTTATCATCAACTTCGGTGAACCACATACCAATCAGGACGTGGAAGCAATCCTGCAGGTATTTGCTTCTGCAACCGGAGCTTCAGCTCCTGCAGTGAGCGGTGAGATGGAATCTTCACTTGAAGCGTCGATGTTGCGAACCGATAAGATCCTTACGCATCCAACCTTCAGCAGCCATCATTCCGAATCGAAAATGATGCGCTACCTCAAACGTCTGGAGAACAAAGACCTTTCCCTCGTGCACAGTATGATCCCACTCGGATCGTGCACCATGAAACTGAACGCAGCTTCCGAACTGATGGCAATCACCAATCCGCAGTTCGCGAACATGCACCCGTTTGCACCGCTTGATCAGGCCGCCGGATACCACGAAATGTTCCGTCAACTGGAAAAAGACCTTTGCGAATGCACCGGATTTGCCGGAATGTCGCTTCAGCCAAACTCAGGGGCGCAAGGTGAATACGCCGGATTGATGGTCATGAAAGCCTACCATGAATCACGCGGTGATCATCACCGTAACGTAATGATCATCCCATCCTCTGCACACGGAACCAACCCTGCTTCGGCAGTAATGGCCGGATTCGAAGTGGTGGTAACCGGATGCGACGAAAACGGAAACATCAACATCGACGAATTACGCGCGAAAGCAAGTGAACTGAGCGATCGTCTGGGAGGTCTTATGGTCACCTATCCTTCAACACACGGTGTGTACGAAGAAGGAATCCGTGAGATCACCTCGATCATCCATGAAAATGGTGGTCAGGTATACATGGATGGGGCTAACATGAACGCGCAGGTAGGACTGACCAATCCGGGGAATATCGGAGCTGACGTTTGTCACCTGAACCTTCACAAAACTTTTGCAATACCTCACGGAGGAGGAGGTCCGGGAATGGGACCAATCGGCGTTGCCGCCCACCTCGTTCCATTCCTTCCGGGGTCCAGGCTGATCAAAGCCGGAGGTGACCAGGCCATTCACGCAGTTTCATCCGCTCCTTACGGAAGCGCATTGATCCTGCTGATCTCGTACGGATACATCAAAATGTTGGGTGGCACAGGACTTCGTGCTTCTACCGAAGCGGCAATTATGAACGCCAACTACCTGGCAGCAGCACTGAAAGGACATTACGACATCCTGTACACTGGTAAGAACAATACAGTTGCCCACGAAATGATCCTCGATTGCCGTGACTTCAAACGCACCGCGAACGTGGAAGTGGCAGATATCGCAAAACGTTTGATCGATTACGGATTCCACGCTCCGACTGTTTCTTTCCCGGTAGCCGGTACATTGATGGTCGAACCTACGGAAAGTGAGGACAAAGGAGAACTCGATCGCTTCATTGAAGCCATGATCACCATTCGCAAGGAGATCAGTGACATCGAATCAGGTAAAGCGGATCAGGAAAACAACCTGCTCAAGAATGCACCACATACAGCCGATTGCATCATCAATCAGGAATGGAAATACCCATACACTCCAAAAGAAGCAGCCTACCCGGTCAGCTACCTGAAAGAGTGGAAATACTGGGTGCCTGTCCGCCGTGTAGACAACGCATACGGTGACCGTAACCTGGTGTGTTCTTGTCCGGCCATTGAAGAATATATGCAGCCTGCTTAAGGGTTTCATTTCGATACGAAAGCCATCGGTTTGCACCGGTGGCTTTTTTATTATCTTGCGTTCACTATGAGAAAGACACTTGTACTTCTAACCATTCTGACCTTTACTCAATTAAAGGCTCAACCTCTTATTCAATGGGAAGCTGAAATCACCGTGGCGGATGGCAGCCAATACGGCAATCTCCGCCCCAGAGCAACAATTGTGGGGAATGATACGCCGGTTGTCATTTTCGGAAAAGCAAGTACTACAGAGAACCTTTTCATTTCTCGATGGAACGGAAGTTCCTTTGATACCCCCATATCCATTCTACCGACCGGAACCTCCAGCTACATTGCCGACTGGACCGGTCCGGATATCGATGCATCCGGCAATACGGTAATTGCCACATTCAAACTTGAACCACTCGAAGGAGGTCATGTCTATTCTGTTCGTTCCACGGACGGTGGTCTTACTTTTTCGGATACCATCCGCACAGACAACCATCTGAATGGTGTCGCATGGATGCCTTCGATGGCAATTGATGGTATGGGAAATCCCGTTGTGACCTACATGGCTCATGATGGTGTCTGGTCCAACCCACGTTATGTAGTGGTTCATTCTATGGATGGTGGACTCAGCTATACACCGGAAATTGAGGCAGCCTCCCAGGTCCCGGGGGAAGCCTGTGATTGTTGTCCCGCTGAAATTGCTGTGAACGGCTCGAAAGAAGTGTTGTTATTCCGGAACAATGAATCCAATGTGAGAGACATGTATGGTGTTTTATCGCTGGATGGCGGAAGCACTTTTTCATCATTTGCAAATGTGGACAGCCTGGGCTGGACACTCAATGCCTGTCCTTCCACCGGAGCTGATGCCGTATTCAGCGGAGAAAACCTGTTAACTACCTACGCCAGCGCCGCCAGTGGAAAATACCGTGTCTACATTTCTTCCACGCTCACCACCGATAGCCTGTTACTCGAGGAACGCATGCAGGTTCCTGAACCTGAACCTGCCAACGGGATTCAGAATTACCCGCGAATTTCTTCCGCCGGTGACACAACTGTCATGGCCTGGTCCGAAAATTCAGGCGGAAACTACGAGATCTTTTGCTCGCTCGCTTTACCGGGACAGGATCCATTGACGGGCCTTACAAGCTTCAAACAACTGTCCAATGCAACGTCCACCGGTATTCAAACCAACCCGGAAATCATTTACAAGAATGGAATTGTGCATCTGTTTTATCAGGATAAAAGCTCGGGTAACCTGATCTATCGTCGCGGATCAGTAATCGCAGAATTGGGAATACCTGAACTCAGTCAAGCCGTTCACATTGCACCTAACCCCTCTACAACAGGACGATTCATCTTGCCAGCAGAGTCCACGAAAATCCATGTAACTGATATGTCCGGACAGGCAATTTCCTTCAGCACCGAAATGACCGGGGATGCATGCATTATGCAAATGAACGAACAAACTGCAGGGGTTTATCTCCTGAAATTTGAACACGATGGCCGGTTGAATACCACGCGTCTGATGATCGTTCGGTAACGTTCTTCCACACATATCACCATCTATCCACAGAAGGATGGATTTTAACTGAATTGCTCAGATTCAAGCGTAAGAAGCCGTATCTTTAACCTACTAAAACGACACTTATGATCACGACAACTACAGAAACCATTCCCGGACGAGAAGTTGCTGAAATTCTAGGCATTTGCCGGGGAAGCACGGTCCGCGCCCGTAACATCGGTCGCGATATTTTCGCCGGATTCAAGAATATCGTCGGAGGAGAGATTGACGAATACACTAAACTCCAGGCGCAATCCCGCGAAGAAGCCTTGCAACGTCTGCTGCAGGATGCTGAAAAACTCGGAGCGGATGCCATTCTCAATGTCCGTTTCACCACAAGTACAATCATGCAGGGAGCCAGTGAGATCCTTGCGTACGGTACGGCCGTAAAACTGAAGTAATGGATATGGCAGTTATTATCGTTCTGGCCCTTGAAGCTCTGATCTTCCTGGGTGCCGTCGGCCTGCTTATTTATTTCATTGTCCAGCGTATCGAAAAAAAACGACAGGAAACATTCGAAGACCGCGATAACTGATGAAAGATCTTTTATTGTTACATGGTGCACTGGGTGCTGCCTCTCAGTTTGATCGACTTGCTGAAATACTGGCTCCGGACTTTCGGATTCACCGGTTTAATTTCGAAGGACATGGTGGTCGTGAAACATCACAGACATACGCGATTGAGTTATTTTCGCAAAATTTAATCGATTACATAGAAGAACATCAACTGGAGAGCCCATTGGTCTTCGGATACAGTATGGGCGGCTATGTCGCACTTTACGCGGCTTCGCAAGGCACCCAACTCGGACAGTTACTTACTTTAGGCACCAAATTCGGCTGGACTCCGGAGGTTGCAGCAAAGGAAATCCGCTTTCTGGACCCGGATGCGGTGGAGGAAAAAGTACCGAAGTTCGCCCTGCATCTGGATGCTCTTCATTCCCCGCTTTCCTGGAAAAAAGTCATGCAGGATACGGCACACATGATGACCGGACTGGGTCAATCGCCCCGCCTTACCGATGACCTTCTGAAGACGATCACACTGAAAACGCGTTGTTGTCTCGGTGCAGAGGATAAAATGGTCACACGGGAGGAGACCGAACATGTCGTGAGTAGGCTTCCCAATGCCGAATTTATGGTGCTGGAAAATACCGAACACCCGATCGAAAAAGTAGATCCTGAAATGCTGGCTGGAGAGATCCGACGTTATTTCCTTCCCTGAAATTTTTCAGCTGGTGTTGTAAGGACTTATCATCACCTTCGACTAAGGCCAT
>JBNKYR010000101.1:0-12459 GCA_050300995.1 Crocinitomicaceae bacterium
TGAATATATTTACGGGCCTTGGTCTCATCAGCCGTGATCGGATCAAAGAGATGGAAGCGGCACGCATGCGCATTGTACAGGACGAAGCTTCGATTCAGCAAACAGCACGCGAATTGGCAGCCTTTCTTAAAGATCATGTTGGCATTCTCTATGGGACAACACGCTACGAACCGATGTTGATCCGCGCTCGTCAGCAATTCAACGAGAACAGCAAATTGTTGTGCTGGCACCACGCCATTCCGGAAATGAACCACAATGAGCTTGTGGGCTGGGGTGGAGGAGATGATCGCTTTGCCACTGTCTTTTTCTGGGCGGAAGATATTCATCCGCGCAACCGCCGTCGTATGGAAATTACCCGCGACGTGGTGATGAAAAAATCCGGTCGCGCACTGGATGTCGAAGCGGTTGGAAACAGCCTGATCGAACGCTCGCTGTACCTGATCAACGTGGTCGACTGGGCCTCGTTGTACCTTGCAGAGATGAAAGGTGTTGATCCGATCGACATTGCCATCATTGATTATCTGAAAAACGAACTGGCTCAATTCAAATAAGTATGCCGGAAGTGATCTTTGAGGATCTGGGGCTGATGGATTACAAACAGGCCTGGGATTACCAGGAAAAACTGTTTCGTGACACCGTAGATCACAAGATTCGTCTCCGCAATGGAGAAACCAGTGAACCGACCAGGGATTACCTGCTTTTTGTGCAACATCCGCACGTATACACCCTTGGGAAAAGTGGGGATAAAAACCATCTGCTGCTGGATGACGCTTCGCTGGAAGCAAACAATGCCACGTATTATGAGATCAACAGGGGAGGAGATATTACGTATCACGGTCCGGGCCAACTGGTAGCATACCCGATTTTCGATCTTGATCATTTCTTTTCCGATATTCATCGTTATCTGCGCTACCTCGAGGAAGCCGTGATCCAAACCCTGGCCGAATATGGTATTGAAGCGGGACGTGTTGAAGGACTCACTGGTGTCTGGATCGATGGTGATAAACCAACGGCCCGAAAGATTTGTGCGATTGGTGTGAAAAGTTCGCGCTGGGTGACCATGCACGGGATTGGCTTCAATGTACATCCGGACCTTTCCTATTTTTCGCATATCATTCCTTGCGGAATTCAGGATAAAGCTGTAACTTCAATGGAACGTGAACTGGGCAGAAGAGTGGAAATTGAAGAAGTCGCCGAAGTCCTGAAGCGAAAATTAGCTGACCAGTTCGGTTTTTCCTATACAACGTAAATGAAAAGGTTTGTCCGTAAATTTCTGAAGTACACTTTGTACACGGTGCTGGCGCTCGTCATTACACTCAACCTTTTTATTGTGCTGTCCGGACGTTTTTACCTCTACAAGGGCATTGCAAATACTTATCTCGTCGGCAAGAGCGGCCCCACGATTTACGATCTGGATGTGTTTCCTCACTCAACGTTAAAGGCTGGGAAGGCCTCGACCATTTTACTGGCGGAGGATTACAACAAAAAGAAATTAACGGAGAAAGAACGAGCCCTGATGGACAAACTTGAAACCCGTGCATTTCTGGTTTTTCGGGGTGATTCATTGGTCTATGAGGAATACTGGGACACCCATACCGCGGAGACAGTGTCCAATTCGTTTTCCGTGGCCAAAACAGTTGTCTCATTGTTGGTGAGCATTGCTGTGGAAGAAGGAAAGATCAAAAGCCTTGATGAGTCGGTGTCCAATTACATTCCTGAGTTTAAAAGTGGCGGACGCGAGGTGATTACCATCCGTCATCTTCTGGCGATGTCCTCCGGTCTGGATTGGGAGGAAAGTGGGAAGAACCCGCTTTCAGACAATGCCGAGTCGTATTACGGAAGCGATCTCTACGGGCTCGTTACCCGCCAGAAACTGGTGAATGATCCGGGAGAAGAGTTTATCTATCAAAGTGGAAATTCACAGTTGCTGGGCTTTATTGTGGAGAAGGCCACAGGCAAGGATCTGACGCAATATGCGGAGGAAAAGATCTGGAAGAAGATCGGAGCCGAACATGATGCTTACTGGAGTCTTGACAAAGAAGGTGGTGCGGAAAAAGCATTCTGTTGTATCTATGCTGTAGCACGTGATTATGCACGCATCGGTCAGCTGATCCTCAACAAAGGAAAATACAATGGAGAGCAGATCTTTCCGCTCTGGTACTACCATGAGATGATCTCTCCTTCGGCACTTGACACGGAAGACGGGATCAAGAATTCGCGTTACGGATTGCACATCTGGACGTACATGGAAAAAGACGGACAGGTAAATTACTGCAGGGGAATCAAAGGACAATATGTGATCACGGTACCGGATGAGGACCTGGTTATCATTCGCCTCGGCAATAAACGGGAGGATAATGTGACTATTGATCCCGAACGAAGAAAAGACAAGAAATACATCGAAGAGATCCGGGACAAGGTAGGACACGCAGCCTGTCTGTTCGACTACCTCGAAATGGGGCGGAGGCTCACCAAAAAATAGAAATAGTTAGCATGCGTGAGGAGTTAATGGGTCCCAAAGTGGAGAATGTAGGTGTTGCTGTCGTGCAGCATATCAATGAAGTCAATGAAAAAGAGTACGGTGTTTACCTGCTCAATCTGGGGGAGGAAATCATCGAAGGGGTGATCATTACCAGCCGGGGATACGGCGAAGATTCGCAAACCGGTGAAAAGTTGAAAACATCCACGTTGAGGCATTCCCTGGAAGTATTGCTTCCGAATGAAGCCGCACGTATTGAACCGATTATGGAAGAAGTCTTCGGATTGGCCAATGAATACTGGGTGAGTTTCTGGATCAACGAGAAGATGTATGACAAGAAATATGTCTTCGTGCCGGAGTCGATCTCTGACGAAAACATGCGTGTGATTCCTGTCCTTGGTGATAAGGGCGTGATGATCATTTAAAAGTACAACTGAACCGTCGCATTTTGTATATTTGCACAACTTAAAACCTTATGGGTTAAAAATTAAGGCGTTATGGTGAAGGTGTTGTTTCGTTACGGATGGTTGATAGCAGGATTGTTTCTGTTGTCCGGCTTGTTTTATTCTTGTGGGGATGATCCTGTTCCTGAGGATGATGGAGAGCTTGTAGTGGACGACGATTACTATGAATTCCGCACCTTTGATCTGAGCAAGTATGAAATTCCTGCAACGATTTCCCTTCCGGATGAAACGGCCAACATCGGGGCTTCAACACGTCCTGAAGTATCTCACATCCCAAGCGATATTACCTGGAACATTAAAGTAGGCCAGAATTTCGAACTGGTGATTGAAGACTACGCTGATTTTACGGACCTGATCGAGGTTAAAAAGAAAGAACTGGCTGAGCAGACCTTCTTCAAAGTAGAATATTTGGTTGATGAGCCGGACCTGATCGTGTACGAGCGAACACTGATGGTGAAAGGATCGGACAAGGCTGCACCTACGGTAGGGGTTGAACATAAGTCTTACCACGTATACGGACAGAAGATTGTGAACGATATTACGTATGAATTGCAGTCGCGTCCTGACGGATACGAGAAATCAATCATTCAGTTGATGGCAAAGTCCATCAAGTCGTTTAAAGAAGCATCCAAGGAAAGCTGATTTCCTAAAGCGGCCTTATTACATGGAATTATCCAGGGAAAACGTATTGGAGGTGTTAGGCTCCGTAATAGAACCTGACCTCAAAAAAGACATTGTTTCCGCCAATCTGGTGGAAGATATTCAGATCGGTGACAATTCACTGAGTATCCGCGTATTTGTTTCCAATCCGGCAATGCATGCCCGCAAGCGCATGGCAGAGGCTCTCGACTTCAACCTGAAGCGGGCTTTCGGAAAGGAACTCGAGCTCTCCACGGAGGTTAAGGGCATGCCTGCCGAAGCCAAAGCAGCTCATCGGAAGATTCTTCCGGAAGTTAAGCATGTGATTGCGGTGGCGTCCGGCAAGGGTGGTGTCGGAAAATCAACGGTAACGGCGAATCTGGCTGGTGGGCTGGCGAAAGCAGGCTACCGTGTCGGGGTGGTTGATGCGGACATTTACGGACCGTCTATGCCAACCATGTTTGACGTGGTTGATCAGCGACCGACAATGATTGACGTGGATGGCACACCAAAGATCAACCCGGTGATCAGCTATGGAATTAAGTTGCTCTCGATTGGCTTTTTTACGGAGCAGGACAATGCTGTGGTGTGGCGCGGCCCGATGGCGGCAAAAGCTATGACGCAATTGTTTACCGATGCTTATTGGGGTAAACTCGATTACTTATTGATCGACCTTCCTCCGGGAACGGGAGACATTCACTTGTCACTGGTTCAGACGGTTCCGCTGGATGGTGCGGTGATTGTGAGTACGCCACAGGAAGTTGCTTTGGCGGATGCCCGAAAAGGGATCAACATGTTTAAGCTGGAATCGATCAACGTTCCGGTAGTCGGACTGATCGAGAACATGGCTTGGTTTACTCCGGCTGAATTGCCTGAAAATAAGTACTATATCTTTGGTCGGGACGGTGCGCGTAACCTTGCTGAAGGAATGGGTGTTCCTTTCCTCGGACATATTCCGTTGGTGCAGGGAGTGAGGGAAGCAGGAGATGCTGGTCGACCTGCTGTGTTTCAGGAAAATACGCCAACAGCAAAGGCCTTTGAGGAAATAGTTGCTACCTTTGTAAAACAAGTAGAACTTCTACACGAAAAAAAGTAAACCATGTCTATCGATAAGAAAAGTATCTCGGAAAAAGTACTGGCCGCTCTTGAGCAGTTGCGTCCCTTTCTGCACGCCGATGGTGGTGACATGGAATTGGTAGATGTTCGTGACGATGCTACGGTAGTCGTTCGCCTGATGGGATCATGCAGCGATTGCTCGATGTCTATGATGACATTGAAAGCAGGTTTGGAGGAAGCCGTAAAGAAGGCAGCTCCTGAAGTGAAGGCTGTTATCGCTGAAAACATGCCGGAAATCGCCTGAGGAGACGGAAGACTCTAGACTATTGGATAAAAGACAATGCGTTTCCCGTCTTTTATCTAATGTCTAAAAGCGTAGCGATCTAACATCTATACTGTAAACTCGTATCTCCCAAGTTCCTTCGTGCCGTCATGGATTCGGATGTAGTACGTTCCCTTTTCCCAGCCAAGCACCGACAGATGAAAAGAGTAGTGAACACTGCTGGCCTGAGCCGTCATGGTTTTATCGCTGGCGTAAAACACGTCGCCATTTCCCCTGTGGATGTCCTGACGCACTTTTGTTCCTGTTGGACAGGTAAACGATAGCTCGCCTGAGATCTTTACGGTTTCCATGTTGAAATTTCCGTTTTCATCAATACGTACATTTTGCGGTGAAGTATACCAGGTATCTTTTTGCCCGGAGATGGAGGCTACCTGCTTTCGGAAGGCAGCATCAGCCGGTGTTTCAGTGGCAATATTCGCCACGTTGTATCCGTCGGAAATAGCCCACACGGCATCCTGATAAGCTGTTTTGCTGATCGTCTTACCCTTCATGTACGCAAAGAGTTTGTCGAACTTTGGATCCTTGTTTTGGGCAATACTGAACCCGCTGCTTTCGGAAGGACAACGGTCGTGAGCTTCGGTGCAGAACGCTCCCATCTGCCCCCGGAAATTTCCGTTGGGTTTGAGTGCAATGATGCGATCTTCCATTTGAATGAGGGTTTGTTCACCATCATCTTCAGGAAGATAACGTGTTCCCGCCGGAATGAGTATCTGTAGGGGATGTCCGGTATTGTTCACCAGATTCATTTCTACGGAGCGTCCGCTGTATTTTCCATTGGAGCTGGCATTGGCCGTAACCGTGTTGTTGGAAATGGCCTCGAAAAGTGAATACTGACGTGTAGTGTTGTTGTGTGTGAAAGACGCGATCAGGAAGAAGATGCCTGTGGCAATGATTGCAACGACTGGTTTGGAGAGGAATTGTCGCATGGCGTTAAGAATTAAGGGTTTACTCGGATAACGTCATGCAAAAAAATGGTTACACACCGTTGAACCCTCACCGAATCAACCTTGAATAGCGGTATCATTGAACAAAAAAAATGCCGCCCAACGGACGGCATTTTCTGATATCTAAAAGCGTAGTGGTCTAATGTCTAACCTCTAAACCCTACTTCTTATTTCGCTGAAGCGTAAAGCGATGCAACCTTATCCCAGTTGATCACATTGAAGAACGCCGCGATGTAATCCGGACGGCGGTTTTGATAGTTCAGGTAGTACGCGTGTTCCCATACATCCAAAGCAAGGATAGGTGTTCCCCCGCAACCTTCACCCATCAACGGGTTGTCCTGGTTAGGAGTAGAGCAAACTTCAAGCTTGCCATCTTTCACGCACAACCATGCCCATCCTGAACCGAAACGTGTTGCAGCGGCTTTGGAGAAGGTATCCTTGAAGTTGTCGAAAGAACCGAAAGCAGCATTAATTGCTTCTGCCAGTTCGCCGGTTGGTTGTCCACCACCGTTCGGACTCATCACTTCCCAGAAAAGGTTGTGGTTCCAGTAGCCACCGCCATTGTTACGCACGGCCGCATTGTCCTTACACGACGCCAGAATTTCAATGATGGTCTTTCCTTCAAACTCAGTTCCCTGAATAGCATTATTCAGATTGGTTGTGTAACCATTGTGGTGCTTCGTATGGTGGATTTCCATGGTTCTCGCGTCGATATGAGGCTCAAGGGCATCATACGCGTATGGTAATTGTGGTAATTCGAATGCCATAATTTGTTGTTTTTTGAGTTGAATTTCCTCAAAAATAATAATTCAACGGCAATTAATTAAAATGATTCTAAATAATCTCAGGGATAAAAGGCAGACTTTTGGAAATCTTTAGTCCTCCTGTTCGGCGTACTTTTTCCGATACTTTTCGTAGAGTTCTGTCTGCATGTTTTCCAGCGACATGAACCGGCCGTCGATCATGGCAAGGAAGAGATTATTGCTGCGCATATCCAGCGCATCACCATCGGAAACAAAGAGAGTGGCTGATTTCCCTTTTTCCAGGCTTCCGTAGCGTTTATCAATTCCAAGGATCTGACAACTCCACAGACTGACGGCGCTGATCGCCTCTTCTTCGGTTAAACCATAGCTTGCTGCTGTTCCTGCAAGGAAAGGGATGTTGCGCGCATTCATAGCTTCCATATCGCCTTCGTTCTGAATGCAGAATTTCACGCCTTCTTTGTGAAGAAGTCCCGGGAGCGAGAACGGAAGATCAACCGGATCATCCTCGTTTTCAGGGAGGCTGTGTGGTCGTGTGATCATCACCGGGATTTTTGCGTCGGCAAGCTTACGACCTGCCAGATGCGCATCATAACCACCTACAATTACCGGGTATTTCAGATCGAAATGGCGGGCAAATTCGATCACATCCACGATTTCCTGCAATTCATCGGCATGGATGTAAACACGCTTTTCTCCCTTAAAGCAGTTGCGCATGGCTTCCAGTCGTGCATCGAAAATATCATGACGTCTTTCCGAAGTGGACGCATAGGCACTTGCCATATCGAAAAAGTCGTAGATCTCCTGTCGGCGTTTTTCATAGTTCTCGTCGTGCAGATCGGATTTTCCGTTACTTCTCCAACCGCGGAGGGTGGAAGAAGGCCAGTTCAGGTGAATACCGTCTTCAGACCGGATGGTGGCATCCTCCCAGTTCCAGCCATCCATTTTCATGACCGCTGAGCTTCCCGAGATGGTCCCACCGCGTGGTGTTGCCTGAGTAATCAGGACGCCATTGGTGCGCACCGTTGAAACGACTTTTGATTCAACGTTGTAGGCAATTTGTGCTCTTACATGCGGGTTGTAAATTCCGACTTCGTCAAAATCCAGCGTCGCACGCACCGCATCGATTTCGGTCAGTCCAAGCGTAGAGTTCGGTGCCACAAAGCCTGGGTAAATGTGACGACCTTTAAGGTCAATGATGGTATCCCATTCCGCAGGATCGTACGAACTGGCAAGAGAGTTTTTCACGGAAGTGATCGTGCCGTTTTCAATGGAAATCAATGCACTTTCCATTGTTTCACCATTCCCGACATGCAGGAATCCATTGATCAGCAAGGTACGCGTAGCCGATTGCGCCTGGACTCCCAGGGTCACGAAAAGAAGGTATGTTGTAAGCAATCGTTTCATGACTAATGATGATTTTCTTCAAGAGAAGCCTCTTCACCAATGGTATCACAATGGTAGAGTCCTTTCTTCCGTTTCTCAAACAATCGTTTTTTTCCGCCTTTTTTATTCTCGCTGGACATTTCGTTGATGATCCGCGCACGTTCTTTCTGATTGCGTTCCTGTAACTTCAGATCACGTTTGGCATCGAACAGGATGGCACCGTCTACAATCGTGTATTCAGGTTTTGCGTGAATAGATAGCGGATTGTCAGACCAGATCACAATATCGGCATCTTTTCCATCTGCCAGACTTCCCATCCGATTGTCCAGGTGCAGCAATTTGGCAGGATTCAGTGTGACCATTTTCCAGGCATCTTCTTCCGACATGCCGCCGTACTTTACGGCTTTTGCAGCTTCCTGATTGAGGCGTCGACCCATTTCCGCATCATCGGAATTAATGGCGACAACCACACCCTGGTCATGCATGAGCTTGGCATTGTATGGAATGGCATCGTTGACTTCGAATTTGTAGGCCCACCAATCCGAGAAGGTTGAACCTCCAACGCCGTGTGCGGCCATTTTATCGGCTACTTTGTATCCTTCCAGGATGTGGGTGAAGGTGTTCACTTTGAATCCCATCGAATCCGCCACATGCATCAGCATATTGATTTCCGATTGCACATACGAGTGACAGGTAATAAAGCGCTTGCTATCCAGAATTTCAGCGAGCACCTCCAGTTCAAGGTCTCTGCGCGGTTCACCCAGTGAAGGATTTGCACGGTAGTCGGACCAGCTTTTCTTGTAGGCGAGTGCACGATGGAACCCATCGTAATATACTTGCTCGACCCCCATTCGGGTTTGAGGAAAACGAACCGTGTTCTGATCGCCCCAATTGGATTGTTTCACGTTTTCACCCAGCGCAAATTTGATGAAGCCCGGAGCATTGTCGATAAGCATATCATCCGGCGTTGAACCCCACTTCAGTTTCACAAGGGCTGATTGTCCGCCAATTGGGTTGGCCGAACCGTGCAGTAATTGTGCTGCTGTTACTCCACCCGCCAGTTGACGATAAATATTGATATCATCCGGATTGACGACGTCACCGATGCTTACCTCCGCTGAGATGGCCTGTCCTCCTTCGTTCACACCTCTCCAGATAGCAATGTGTGAGTGCTCGTCAATGATCCCGCTGGTCACGTGTTTTCCTTCCGCATCAATGACCTTTGCTCCCGATGGTGTACTATGGCGTCCACTGCCTGCAAAAGTGATTTTTCCGTCCATGACGATGACCGTACCATTTTTTACGATGCCCGCCTCCTCATTGGTCCAGAGGGTTGCATTTTTAATCACCAGCGTCCGTGGCGCAGGAACGGTGTCAAGTCCGTATGCCATGTGTGGATACCAGATATGTACATTTGTGTCGGGAACGGACGGCCCTTCTTCATCGTCACCCTTCTTCATCAGAATACTCTTCACCGATTTGATGGCCGACCACTTTACCCATTTTCCGTTGGGAAGCAATCCGTCACCTTCGAACACACCGAATTTCGAGGATACTTTTCCCCGCAGCGAAACATTTCCGTCGAGTTCGTTGGAGTGAACATTGAACTGCAGCGTAATATCGTTTTCCGAAAGCGAAACATTGACATCCGCTTTCTTTTCTGTGGCGACTCCTTTCTCGGAAGTCACGGTGTAGGTAACGCTACCCTTGTATTTATCCTGTCCGTCCTCGGTAATTTCCAGAGGGAATTTATAATCATCTACAAGAATGTTGTAGGCACCTTTGATCTTATGCTTCGCCGGACTGACGATCAGCGTTTCTTTCCCGAGCAACCACGTGTGTTCGATACGGGCTTCCTCCTCGAACGGATCCTTGTCGTATACGATAAAACTTGCCAGTTTCCCCTCTTCAATGGTCCCGACCAGGCCATCACAACCGATGAGCGCTGCAGGAGTGGTAGTGAGTGCGGCAAGCGCATCTTCTTTCGATAAGCCAAACTGAATGGCCTTGCGGAGATTTTTCCAGAAATCCTCGCTTTTCTCCACACCGTCTGACGAGAGACAAATCGGAACTTTGTGACGAGCCAGAATAGCAGCATTCGCCGGTGCGGCCTCCCAATGTTTCAGGTCACTAAGCGGGATCTGACGGGCAACATAAGGGTTTTCTACGTCGTATGCATCCGGGAAATTTAGGGGGAGGACAATGGTTTTCTGTAGTTCAGCCAGATGATCGGCAATCTGGTATTCGTTGCCTGATCCCAAATAAGCAGTGGAAAGTTCAAATTCCTTTGCAATTTTTTCGGCGCGAAGGATTTCCCATTTTTCATGCGTTTCAAAGAAGAGAAGTCCTTCCCGCTGGTTGTTGAGAGCTTCCAGAGAAACATTCTTCTCAGCATTGTTTCGGGCGTACCATTCACCATCGTAAAGGGCTTGCCGGATCAGAGCGATGGCGCCCATTTGTGAAGAAGGGTAGGTTTGACGTGAAGAACCTTTGGAAAAGGAGAAAAAGCCGGGCGCTTTCTTAGGTTGAAGTAACGGATCGTTCCCGGAAAGTGAAACAAAAGCTCCGGTGCCACGAGCCACACCATCGTGTTGGTGGCTGAGTGCGAAACCAAATCCTTTTTCGATCAGCTCCTTGTTCTTTTTATCATCAGCCGAATACAATGCATTGGCATCAACTTCCGGATGAATGCATTCGTTCCAGTAGAACGCACCTTTCTTGCTGCTTTCCAGTTGAGGTCCGTCTCCCTGCCCCACATACTGAAACTTTGGCAGGCCAATTTCCGCATTTAATTCGATAAATGCCGGAAGAATGATCTTGCCGGAAAAATCACGTTCCACGGCACCATTCGGTATACTGACGAAGGGTCCGACTCCCACGATTTTGTCACCTTTGATCAGAATAGTGCCTTTGATCTTCTTTTCCGGACTGACATATATTTCTGCGTGTTTAAGGGCATAGTAGAGCGGTTCAGATTCTGCAAGGCCGTTGTTCGGTCGAACCTGAGCGTTAAGCCCGGCGACTGAAAACAGGAACAACAACGCTAAAAAATACCGCATGGATAGTCTGGAATGGGATTCGGCGTGAAATTATAAAATTGCTTTGACATAAAAGAATGAGGACAGGCACTCGTCCAATTTTTTACTTTTGTAAAATAAAAGTCGAGACATGTACAATGCATTGCTTCATTCACATTCGGGACTGCGCTGGGTTGCGTTGATCCTTTTGCTGGCAGCCATTTTTAATGCTGCGCGTTCGCAATCTTCCGGAACCTACGAGAAGAAGGACAAACTCCTGAACCTGTTTTCGATGGTGATGCTGCACATTCAGCTACTGATTGGTCTGGCATTGTATTTCATGAATGAACGTTCTAAAGTGATCTATGCCGAAGGTTGGATCAGCGAATCTTCCTACCGTTTCTATGGTCTGGAGCACATTGTTGCGATGCTGATTGCCATTACGGTAATTACGCTGGGGCGCAAGAAAGCTGAGAAATTAAAGAACACACGTGATCGTCACAGAACCATTTTACGCTGGTATACTGTGGGTCTGATCATTATTCTATTGTCTATTCCATGGCCATTCAGAACTGCATTGGGAGGAGCATGGTTCTAAGATTCGCAGTGGTTGGCCTCGTATTGCTGACGGCCTGTTCGAATCCGCAACCGGTGGAAGATGGAGAAACTAGTGATGTCGGTGTCGAATTCTTTGAGGCTCGTTGCGCAGCCTGTCACGGACTTGATGGAAAAGCCGGCCTTTCCGGTGCCTCGGACCTTTCGGTTTCTACATTGACGGATGACGAAATCCGAAAAGTGATCATGGAAGGGAGAAATGCCATGCAACCGTTCAAGTTGTTGATTGATTCGGACGAAACACTGGAAAAGACCATCGCACACGTTAAATCGTTACGCACAAAATGAGACAGGAACATGTTCTGGTGGATGCCGTTGAGGAAAACTGCGTACTCGTAAGCGTAGTTCAGGGCAACATGACCGAAACCGAGGCGGAGGAATACCTGGATGAGTTGGAGTTTCTGGCGCATACAGCGGGAGCGATTACCCGAAAAAAATTCTATCAGAAGTTACCGGTACCGAATTCAAGAACTTACGTAGGTACGGGTAAGTTGGAAGAGATTGGAGCCTACGTAAAGGAACATGAGATCGACCTGGTGATCTTTGATGATGAGCTCTCACCTTCGCAACTGCGGAACATTGAACGCGAGCTGGAAGTAAAGATCCTTGACCGCAACAATTTGATTCTCGATATTTTCGCCAGTCGTGCCCGAACAGCGCACGCGAAAACACAGGTGGAGCTGGCACAATTGCAATACCTTTTGCCACGCCTTACACGGATGTGGACCCACCTTGAGCGCCAGAAAGGGGGAATT
>JBNKYR010000102.1:0-12325 GCA_050300995.1 Crocinitomicaceae bacterium
GGAGTTCCGCATCCTTTTTACTTCTATCAACTTCGAGTTTTTCCGTTAGAATGAGCACTTCCGCTTTCTCTTTCGCCTCCTGACTTAACAACTTACGTTTCGCCTCCTTATAGGTTAGCATCTCGGTAGCATCTGTCCAAACCGTATTGCTTCTCTTGTAAATCCCCATATTGTACCTTACTCCCAGAGAAATGTTCGGACTGGTTTTTCCTCCGGCTATTAAAGGCACCAATCCTTCGGTAACCCCACCCTTCGCTGTAATATTCAGGTTTGAACGCTTGCCTATCCTCAAATGCCCCGAGAAGTTGGCTATTTCATCTTCCGTAGAGAGAGATGCCGAAGTTCCCAGTCCCATATTTTTGCCTGTTGTTATGTATGTCAGTTCTTGGTCAAGGAGTTGCTGATAAATCTCATATTCCTTCACGTCAATTGCATCTTGCAGCGATTCCTTTTGCGCCTCAGCGAAAAAAGGTAGGATAAATAGTGGTAGTAATAAGCGTTTCATTTTATTTCCAATTAATTAAGATTCTCCAAACCTACCCCCCCTCATCCACAATCACATCAGGAAAAACATCCATATCACCTGGGGCAAAACCCTGAAAACGTGGTGTTTTGAGTAGTTCTACTCAATACGAATCGATCAGTACTTATTCGAATGTCAGACCGGAACCATTCTAACCATTTCTTGTCTGAAAGAAATCCATCCTATTTCCTGAAAAAGGATAATCAGCGCTTGATCCCCCCGGAGCGTTTGCGGAAGTGAGGAAAAAGCGTACTTCGAAAGATTAGTGAAACGGCGGAGGCGCAATGCCCGTCCGACAGGGCAGGGTTGCGTTTGGATGCTTCATCCACTCCTCCGGTAGTTTCACTTCTTAAGAAGTAACGCGCCGAACGGCTTCAAACGCTCCTTGATTTTTTTGTTCTTTTTCATCAAGGAAAAAGTACAAGAAGTGCGTCCGGCAATGCCTTAAAGAAACAAATGTGATAAATAACTCACTTCACCACCTCCATGTACAACAGCGAGTGATCGGAGTAATGCTCGATCCACTGGTCCATTTCGGCGTCGTTCTTTGCGTCGACCCAGCCGGTGACCTTCACCTCACTACCGTTGAATGAACGGAACTCCAGGTGGTTGGAGGCATACACGTGATCGAGGTCGGATTTAGGCAGTGAAGACTGGCTGCCGTTGCAATAGGTGAAGGGATGGGATTTCTCCAGGCGGCGCATTTTGTAATAGCGGCTGGCGAGACGATCGGCCCGTTCCAACTCCAGGGAAAAGTCGATACTCTTCTGGAATGGGTAATACATGCCCATCGTATTCAGGTCACCCATGAAGATGTAGTTCGCACCGTTCTCACTGTTGCTGGCCTTGTTCAGTACCGAACGGAACTGGACGGCCTTCGTGAGCATGTCGTCGCGCAAGCCAAACCCTTTCGGATCATTGCCGCTCTTGGTGTGCAGAAAAAGCAGGGTATAGCGCTCTGCATTAATCGTGATCGTGAGCAAGGCTCCCGGACGCAGGTAGGAACTGCCGGATTTGAATTCGAGTTTCTGGGTAAAGAAAGCGTCAATCCCATGGCGAACGCCTACCAGGATCTCCTGGGTCTGTGCACCTTCGGTAATATGGAAGTTGTAGCCGGTCAGTGTAGTTGTCAGGTCATCGAAAACTTCCTTCCCTTCCACTTCATAGATGGCGAGAACATCCGGCGACTGTTCCTTGATGAACTGCACCACCCGTGGCTTGCGGGCAGCATAGGCTTCTTTGTCCTTTGCCGGGGCATTACTGGCGGGTTTCTTGAAGTGTTCAACATTCCAGGAGGCGATCGAAAACAGCTTACTCATGCGTCTAGTGATTGGTCTGTCAAACCTACCCCGCTTTTGGCGCAATGTCAATAGGAGAAATACCTGATTTGGATGGGTATAAATACCTGGTTGGGGAGGGTTAAGCTAGGAGTCAGGGGTTAGGGATTAGAGCGCTACGCTTTTAGATGTTAGACCTGCCTTTGTTGAGACAATGGAGAGGGAGACCATAGACTTCCCGATAACCTGTCAGCTTGGCGATAGAGCACAGGCCCGGCATAAGACGCAGATGCCATAAGTTGATCGAGCGGCCTGCGCTGAGCGCCGTCGAAGTGAGTTGAGAGCAACCCCTCACTGATCTCCAAGCACCTGCAAGACCTGTTCCGGAGTGATCTGTTTCGCGATGATCTTTTTGTCTTTGTCGAGGACGTAGATCTTTGGGAAAGACCGCAGGTTATAGTCCGTCTGCAAACTGCTCCTCGTAACCAGATCGGCAGGGATGACAAGATCCCATGAAAGCTCCCTGTCATTCTTTCGTTTTTCCAGTTCCTCCGTGGTGGCGTAAAAAACCACTTCGATCAACTTTGATCCGGAAGGAAGGCTTGTGACGAATTTCTTCCATTCTCCTTCTTCTCTGGAGCAGGTACCACAATCCAGGTCTACAAAGAACAGGATCGTGTACTCGGCCTCAACCTGTTGCAAGTTGAACTGCTGATGCTCCTCATCAATCATGGAAAAATCTTTCGCTGTGTTTCCAAGCAGGCCGTTGCGGAGGTAATTGTAACTCTCACGCAGCCCCTCCAGTTTCTCTTCATCCATCCAGATTGCTTTACCTGTGAAATAGTATTTCTCCAGCAAGTGCACGTAAACTGCATCCTGTCCCATGATCTTGCTTTCCGCATACTTGTTCAGCCCTTTCACCAACAGGTACTTGAAGCATTCCGCATTGTTCGCCGCGCGCATCAGAAGCTCGTCCCAGGCCGCATTAATCGAGTCCGGAACCTGGTAGGTCAGACGATCTACATAATCGTTTACTTTCCGATCGAAAAAAGGCGTGCGCAACAACCACGACGCATTGAAATCAATATTGTCGAAATAATGCGCCCGGTAATAAAGGAACCGTTCCGTCTTATCCGTAATGGCTTCAGGAATTTGTGGGTCTTTCGTCGCTTTGAAGAGTTGCGCAGCTATATTTGAAGGGTCCGTCTTAAAGAGCTTTTCATCGTACACTTCCGACTCTTCCTGCAATGCCTTCATGGCAGCCTCTGCATCGTAAGAAGGATCACTTTTCTGTTTGGCTTCGATGGTCTTTCGTTGCTCTTCCAGTCCCTCCAGAAATGCCGCACGTCTGAAGAAGATCTCATTGGCTTTCGAGTCGGTTTTCATGGTGCTGGCATACGACTTCATATCAAAACTCAGTTCCATGCTTTTTCCCTCGTAAATGAACTCAATATACTGGTTGCCCGGTTGAAACACGAGCAGGTAGACTCCCGGTGAAAGGTCTTTTTTGTAGAAGGTTCCCTGACCTTTCTCATTGAGCTTCAAGGCGATATTTTCCACATCCCCGCCCGCTTGTTCTTCACCGACAATGTATTGTCTCGCCCCAAAATAGTAGCCGATTACACAATCGTTGGAAGGAGGATTCTTTACGGAAAAACGGATGGTTCCTTCCTGTGCAATTCCGACCAACGAAAGACCGGTAAAGAGAAGGAGTACGATAAATGAATATTTCATGTGAATTTGATCAGGTTATCCAAAGGTAACCAATATATGGCTTCTCAGCAGTTTTGTTACAAATGATCAGTGCGCGCAATGCTTGTTGTAAAAGCGGGCAACCTCGCGGTACTAACCGGCACTGAACTCTTCGCTTTCGATCTTTTCTGTCAATTGGGAACACTCTTTAAAGTATGCTGCCAACTGTCGGCGGAAGGTCAGTTCACCAACCACAAAGAAGGGTTCGATGCCGCGCTGAAATACACCTTCTTCCAGGGTGTGTTTGGTAACGACATGTGTTTCGGCAGCTGTTGTTGTAGGCGCCGCATCCGTGTGGTAATACATGAACAGACGCAGGGGGCCTTCTTCTTCCAATTTCAGGAAGAGTTGCTCTCCTTCCGGTCGCGATCCGTCTTTTGGAAAAAGGTTCTGCACGGAAATCATCCGCACCAGTTCATTGTTCCACTTGAAGCGATATTCAAGAACTTCTCCGGGTTCCAGCGTCATCTTATGTCCCTCGGGATCGTAGCATTTCACTTTTTTCTGCAGCTTCTCGTAATCGGGGCGCTCGTCGTGTTTGTCTACCGGAATTACCAGCGTAACCAGCATCGTATCGTCCTTCAGCACAACCGTACCGTCAATTTCTTCCGCCAGGGCCATCGATCCCAGCAAGCTCATGCAAACCGCAAACAGAAAATGTCTCATCTCTTCAAAGATACAAGATCAATTCAAAACAAGCTTCTTCACCACACGTCCGGAACCGTCCGACACGCTCACAAAATAAACACCTGCCGGTTCATCCAGCTCCAGGCCAATCAGCTGGCTGGCGTGGGTGGCATCGTACACGGTTTGTCCAGCAAAATTGGTCACCTGAAGGCGCACCTCATTTGCGGATGGAAGTTGAACAACCACTTTTCCGGAAGCCGGATTCGGATACAGGGCAAAATCGTTTGCCTCGGGCAGATATACACCGGCTGTCACCTGATTGCAGGCAAAATTCTGCGCATCAAAGAACGATTTGACAAGGTCTGACTTTGCCATCATGTTGTTTACATTCGAAAGGTAATCGGACTGCATATCACTGATCACTGCATAATCGTAGCACAACATATCGCCCGGATTGAAAACTTCCGATGGCATGTTCAGCAGCGCACGACGATCTCCGGGAATATTCGCATTGGTGTATTCGGACCATTCGGATGGAGCATTCGGGTTACCGTCAAACAGGAAAGAGGTGGGCGTGGTGGTTGCTCCCGGTGATCCGACATAGCCGAGTCCGCCGTATACCCACTGACTGCCATCCGCCCAGGTTCCATTCATCAGGTTCCAGTACTCAACGGTATTCGAAGGATCGGCATACGGGTAGACGGCTCCGTTGGTGAAATACCCGGCGGAAGCTGCAGGGGTGGTCAGTGAACGGAAACCGGCACAGGCAGGGGTGGCTCCGTACCCCAATATGCCAGCATTGTTCTCATCGTTGGCATCTCCATTGTAGCCAAATATCATGCTTCGCTGGCTATCACTTCCGCAGTAATCATCGGCATAATACCCGATGTCGAAATCCATGAAGACAGAAGCCACAAAATCCTGATAGGGCATGTCTCCACGATTGAATACACGTACATTCATGAAGGTCTGATCGTTCAGGTAATCGTTCGTGGCATACTGATACAACATCACATGTACTTCAATTCCCAGCGCTTCCGTTCCTACTTCGGTATGCGCTTTCGCATCGTCATTCATGATAATGTACACGGCGCGATCTCCACGGATATCAGGAAAATCACCGTCATAAGGATTGTAATATCCGTCATTGTTCACGTCGATGTAAGGGGCAAGATCCTGTGCAATCCCGATGCTTTGATCACCATTTGCAGGCCATTGGGCGATCTCCGGACTTGGTGTATATCCCGGTAAGTTATACGTCTGCAGGTGATCATTGATCGTTGTCTGAGATACAAACCAATAGGCTGGTGAATTGTACATGTCATACCCGGCAGAAAGATAATCACCGGTAGACGAGTAGGGTCCGGGAAACAGTTCCTTGTCCGCATAAAAGGTCGATACGGAAAGTCGTGTCTGTCCGCTGGTATCGGTACCCCCAAAGTAAAGTCCCGAGGTAAAGATCTCGTTCATTCCCGATCCGGATGGAAATTCATATCCTGCCACGGGATTGGAAACACTCACATTCCCGAAAAGTAATCCGGCAGTGGTAAATTGTGCATCAATGTTATTGTATTGAAGGGATCCCCACGAATATTGCGCGTTGGGAGAAAAATACAGGGCCACACAAAAGAGGCCGATCAAGGTGGTTTTCATAAGCTACAGTTTGGTTGAACAAGGTACGAAAAAGTTGTATCTGCTTCGTTGATCGAGCGGCCTGCGCTGAGCGCCATCGAAGTGAGCCGAGATCAACGATCAATCTACGCAGTGGCTGTTGTAAAAACTGACTAAAGCCGAATACTGAGGACTCACGTAAGTACCATTATCAATCTTCTCAACCAGTTCGGGACAATCATCGAAAAAATACCTCATCTGATACCTGAACAATTTATCGTCCGCTTTGAGCAAAGCACTTTCTCTCTTCTGTAAGACAATTGATATGTAACGTTGCTTTACAGTCACCTGATTACCACCTGCTCCGGCATAACGGTTAGTGATCGTATACTGGTAACGGAACATGCGTACCTGACCATCCATTTCAAGTTTCAGGAAGATTTTTGAAGGTCCCGGCCATGGATTCAATGAAGGAAGAGTGTTGTCCAGGGAGATCATTCGGATTGTCTGTCCTTTCCATTTAAACTGGTATTCCTGAATTTCCTTTGGATAGTACTTCACCTTGGTGCCATTCTCATCAATGCACTGAATCTTGCTCTGCATCTTCTCGAAATCCGGATTTCCATCGCGCATTGGAACAAGGAAGGTCACATTCATGACACCTTCCGTAGAAATGACGGTTCCTTCTATTTTTTTCGACGCATTGCTCTCTGATGCGCACAGCAACAGAATGAACAGAATCAAATAACGTATCCTGAATGTCATGCCCAAATGTAATTCATTTCGCGGTGCGAATATTGCGGTAGCCGGATCAAGCCTCCAGATTTTTTGCTATCGCACCGGCATCCTGCTCTTTCATGCAGCGGAAATGGCCTTTCGGGCAGCTTTGGTGGCCTATCTTGGAGCAGGGACGACACGAAAGGTTGCTCACCTCATGAATGTGGTATTTCTCCGGATGACCGGGGTAATACGGATACATGCCAAAAGCGGGCACGGTATTGCCCCACACCGAAACGATCGGCACGTCAAAACAGGCCGCAATGTGCATCAGTCCGGTATCGTTGGTCAGCAGTTTTTTGCTCTGTCGGGCAATACTTGCAGACTGTGCCAGCGAGAACTTTCCACAGGCATCGTGTCCTGGCTTATCGGTCAGTTGCAGGATCTCCGCCGAAAGGGTCTGATCTCCTTCTCCTCCCAGCAGAACATACGGGGATTTCAGATCATCAATGACCTTTGATACCAGACTTGCGGGCATGCGCTTCGTGTTGAATTGCGCCCCAATAGCAATGGCGATATATTCTTTCGGCGCCAGACCGAATTCAGCCGTCACATCCACTTCTTCCTGTTTCGGAATGTAAAATTCACCCGGGAATCCATCGTTCTCCACACCCAATGGCTTTACCGCTTCGAAATAGCGGTCCACCACATGTACATCAGGAAGACGGTTCATCTTAAAGCGCACCAGCAACCATTTCTTCCAGTTCAACTTCCGGAAGGTGACCGCAGGACGCTTTAACTTCGATTTCAAACCGGTCGTCCGGAGGTTGTGATGCAGGTCCACGATCATGTCGAAATGCTCCATCTTCAATTCCTCCAGCACCTCATCCACTGACTTCTCAATCGTGTGAACTTTCACCACATGCGGATTCGGATACACGATGGACGCATAACGTTTTTTCGTAAGGTAATGGATCTCGGAATCGTGTAGTTGCCGGCTGATCGCCCGTACTACAGGTGTGGTGAGCACAATGTCTCCAATACTGCTGAAGCGAACGATCAGAATCTTCACCCTGCAAATATAGCGGAATCTCTAGCTGAAATCAGCTCGTCGTACCTTGTACCTGCGGTAAATGATCTTTTCACGGATGTTAAAAATGAACCAACGTCTGCGATTGGCGGTTTTACAGCCAAAAGGTGTCCGTGCGTGTTGCAGGCGGCCAATGTCTCCGAAAGGCAGAGTATGCGCTTGTCCTTCGCGGTCTTTTACGGTAATGCTAACCTGCAATTCCGGGCAGCAGGTACGATCAACTTTGATCTTTTTCCCGGAAGTCCGTTTAGGTCGACCGGTTTGAATGGTAAAGGGACAGTCACAGGACCACACGACCTCTTCGAGTTTCAATCTGTCTTTTGCTTTAAAAACGACCTTGGGTGTTCGACGCGGTTGCAGCCAGTTCAAATGATCACAGTTGATGTTCCCCGAACCTGATAATCCAACAGGATAATACGAACGACCATTGATCTTTCGCACTTCCAGCTTGTTGGGATTAACCAGCCGCCAACGTCCGTTCTTATCCTGCCGGTACAGGTACATGTCTCCTCCGTCGCAGTCTTCCCGAAGCGGAATATATACCTCCACTTTCGTGTCTTCGCATAGCTCGTATTTCAACATACCTGCGGAAATCAACCCGCCTCCGTTCACATCTTCGGTGCGCAAACCGGCTTGGCGGGCCGATTCCGGTGTCAGGTACTCGGTGATGCTGATGCAATCCGGATGCACGTGCCGCCAGCAGGTATCTACAATGTAAAAAGTGCCCTGGGGTAGGAAAACAGTATCCTTCGGACAGGGGTTGAAGCCTCCGCACGACACAACCTTTCGTTCCTTGCGGACGGTAACAATAGTGAGCTCAACTCTTCGGTTCAATGCCTGATCAGCAGGGGTTTTCTCCTCCTTCAGCAAGGCGTGCTCTCCACGAGGCATCACTTCCATCCCCTCAAAAGGAGCTTTCTGTTCATCGATCAATGCGACAACACTGGCACAGCGGTTCGCCGAAAGACGATCGTTGTACGCCTCACTGGCATCACTATCCGTATGACCACTAACCGTCACCGAAACCTTGCGCGATGACCAGTTGTCCTTCAAAAAATCACGTGTCTGTGCTTGCTCTTCATTGCTGAGCCGATAAGAATCTTTGGCAAAATGGACGATCAGACGCAGCGTGTCATACAGGTCGTATTCAACAATGGAATCACGGGCGGTCTGAGCGCTAGCCATCCCTGACAGAATGCAGCAGAGGGTAGTAAAGATAGGCTTCATATCCGCTTAACGCCTCCCGGTCAAAAACCGTTGCATTTGCGTCTGTGTAACACAGATCACTTCATCGCGCGCAGGAATAATGTACTTTTGCACCATGGAATCATTCAAAGACATCATAAAAAGCAAGAAACCGACACTGGTTGATTTCTTTGCCACCTGGTGCGGTCCCTGCAAGACCATGGCTCCTATACTCGACCAATTGAAAAAGGAAATGGGCGATCAGGTCCGCATCCTTAAGATCGACGTGGACCGGAATCCCAAGGTGGCTGCGCAGTTTCAGGTACGAGGTGTACCAACCTTTGTGCTGTTCAAAGACGGAAAGGCCGTGTGGCGCCAAAGCGGCGGTATGCCCAAAGGGGTTCTGAAAGAAGCCATTCGCCGGTTTAGCGCATAAGATTCACGTGACCGTGTACCAGCTTGTGCTCGTCGTTCGCATTTACCTTGAACGTAATCCGCCAGGTATAGGTACCCTGCTCACATGCTTTACCACCATACGTTCCATCCCATCCGAAGAGGGCATTGTGTGACTCGAAAAGAAAGAAATGCAAGGAATGAATCCCGCAAGTACGATCTTAAACCAAGATCTGCGGAGGGTGTGCTTCATGTAGCTCGTAGTAAGTGATGTTAAGTCGGTTGGTTGTCAGTGTATTACTAATCAAATGTACGCCCATTTCCGACAATACGAAACAGTGTGATTTTTCAAATGATTAAGCTGAACCTGCCCATGAATAAACCGGGCTTCGCAATGATTAAAATGGCCTTACAAATTACTTGGGCTTCCATATAAAAATAGGGACAAAAAGCCTACAGCAATTCGCCACGAATCAGCAACATAGAGCGTACAGATGCCTCTTTCAGCGGAATCAGTAGTTGCCGGGCATCGTCCTGCATGAAGTCCTTAAAGCGATCTTCTGACGGAAAGGACACCAGGTGAATTTCATACGGTAACTCGTCCTCCCCCTCAATGTAGTTTTCTTTTCCAGGGCGAATCCGCTGGTGCAGACGACCGCCGTGTTTCTTCAGCAAAGGGATTGCTTCAGCTTCAAATGCATGGAAATCAGCCTCACGACCTTCTTTCACGTAGATCAATTGGGTAATGTAAATCATTTCACGGTCATTTTATGTTCAACGCCTCTGCATCTTCAAATTTAGAAGTCAAATTGCACTTATTCGACGAAAAACTACTACTTTTGCCCCCTGTTTTACAAACACTATAAGCAAAATGGAATCTAACTTGATTTTTATCCCTCTGGGATTAGCTGTTCTCGGACTGGTATTCATGCTGATCAAAATGGCATGGGTGAAGAAGCAACCAGCTGGTAACGAGCGTATGCAAAGCATCTCCAAAAGCATCAAAGAAGGTGCGATGGCATTTTTGAGCGCAGAGTACAAACTGCTCGCTATCTTCGTGGTAATCGCTTCAGCTGCTTTATTCGGAATTTCCACTGTGGTTGAAACAACCAGCTGGATGATCGTTCCTGCATTCGTGGTAGGAGCCGTATTCTCTGCAGTAGCGGGAAACATCGGAATGCGTATCGCAACAGAAGCCAACGCAAGAACAACAGAAGCTGCCCGTACAAGCCTTCCGAAAGCCCTCCAGGTTTCCTTCGGTGGTGGTACTGTAATGGGACTCGGTGTAGCTGGTCTCGCTGTACTGGGATTGAGTTTGTTCTTCTTTGTATTCCTTAAGACATTTATGACCGGGAACGATGGTTTCTATGATGAAATGACCATGGTTCTCGAAGCACTTGCAGGATTCTCTCTCGGAGCAGAATCAATTGCACTCTTCGCACGTGTAGGTGGAGGGATCTATACCAAAGCTGCTGACGTAGGTGCTGACCTCGTAGGTAAAGTAGAGGCTGGTATTCCTGAAGACGATCCACGTAACCCTGCAACGATTGCCGATAACGTAGGTGACAACGTAGGTGATGTGGCCGGAATGGGAGCTGACCTCTTCGGTTCATACGTGGCAACGGTACTTGCTTCCATGGTACTCGGAAACTACATCATTCGCGATATGGCTGCTGCCGGACAGGTGGAAAGCACTGCCGACGGAATGGGACCAATCCTTCTTCCAATCATGATCGCTGGTGTGGGAATCGTAGCTTCCATCATCGGTACTTTCCTGGTACGTATCAAGAGCAACGATGCCAAAGAAGCACAGGTACAGCGTTCACTGAACACTGGTAACATTGTAGCAATCATTATCTCTGCTGCTGCCGGTTGGTTCCTGGTAGACTGGTTGCTTCCTGAAACAATCATGGGAATGGATTTCTTCGGTGAAGACGCGAAAGATATCCCAAGCCGTCACGTATTCTACGCAACCCTCGTTGGTCTTGGCGTTGGATACCTGATCTCCTTCTTTACAGAATACTACACTGCACTTGGTAAGAAACCGGTTCTCAACATCGTGAAGAACTCCTCTACCGGAGCAGCAACAAACATCATTGCCGGTCTTTCAACTGGTATGATCTCTACTTTCTCTTCTGTGATCCTTTTCGCCGCAGCGATCTGGGGATCTTACGCACTGGCAGGATTCTACGGTGTAGCAATTGCTGCTTCCGCAATGATGGCAACCACTGCCATGCAGTTGGCAATTGATGCCTTCGGTCCGATTGCAGATAATGCCGGTGGTGTTGCAGAAATGAGTGAATTGCCGGATGAAGTACGTGGTCGTACGGATATCCTGGATTCAGTGGGTAACACAACTGCTGCGGTAGGTAAAGGATTTGCGATCGCTTCTGCTGCATTGACGGCATTGGCACTCTTCGCTGCTTATGTAACATTTACAGGAATTGATGGAATCAACATCTTCAAGGCAGACGTACTGGCAGCTCTCTTCATCGGGGGTATGATCCCGGTTGTTTTCTCTGCCCTGGCAATGAAATCCGTAGGTAAAGCAGCGATGGACATGGTAATGGAAGTACGTCGTCAGTTCAAGGAAATTCCTGGAATTATGGAAGGAACAGGAACACCGGAGTACGGAAAATGCGTGGAGATCTCTACCAAAGCTGCTTTGCGTGAAATGATGCTCCCTGGAGCCATCACCATTATTTCTCCGGTAATTATCGGGTTTGCAATGGGCGCTGAAGCACTGGGTGCTTATATGGCTGGTGTAGCTGTTTCCGGTGTACTTTGGGCGATCTTCCAGAACAACGCCGGTGGTGCATGGGATAACGCTAAGAAATCATTCGAAGCAGGTGTTGAGATCAACGGTGAAATGACCTTCAAAGGTTCGGATGCGCACAAAGCAGCTGTAACCGGTGATACTGTTGGTGATCCATTCAAAGATACTTCAGGTCCTTCTATGAACATCCTGATCAAATTGACTTGCCTTGTAGGTCTCGTTATCGCTCCGATCCTCGGAAACGGACACGGTGATGCGTCAGCAAACGGTGCTTGCCACGGTGATAAGATCGAGTGCCACCACGGACCGCACGGAGCATGTGGAGACAAGGCTTCGTGTGATAAACCTTGTACCGACAAATGTACAGGAGACAG
>JBNKYR010000103.1:0-12275 GCA_050300995.1 Crocinitomicaceae bacterium
ACAGAAGTAATCACTTGCTGAAAATTGCGAACTACCATCGCACATCGAAAGTGTCCAGGTACCTGCAGGGTTTTCACCAACAAATGCACTGAATGGTTCTACCGGCTTTGCCGATCCACCGGCAAAAGTGTTCCAGTCACCACCGATGGTTGTCGCCGCAGCATCATCGAATAAAATCGTTGAAATCGGAACTGTGGTAAAAGAACTCAGTGTGTTTCCTGCAGACGGTTCGAAGTAATCCCACTTATCAAAGAGGATGTCCACATTCGTTCCTGAAGGCGAGGTCAAACGAAGACCGAGATCTTCCTGCACACAGTACGGGTCTCCCGCTGCGTTACAATCAAGTGTTCCCGATCCCATGGTCATGGTAATCGCAATTTTCACTTCCGTAAGGGAACTACAGCCTCCGAAGTCACCGGCTGAATACGTAAATGTTCGTGTTCCACTTACCGGTCCGGACGAGATCGTCAATGGCGTGGAATTCGTTTTGGAAACCTGGCCGAAACCTGCAAAGGCAAATGCGCCAAGTGAAAGAATAGTAAATAGTAAAGTCCTCATGTGTAGGGATAATGGATGTGCTAAATTTATTTGTCTGCGAAGATATGACATTGAGAACAAAATTTCATAAAACCATGCACAAATTGTGAAATTCACCACGTTGATAAACAAGTAAATCCGCCCGAAACCGAGCGGATTTACCTTTTAATTTGGTTTACCGTATTAGTTACGTGAAGGGAAAATACCCACCACAGCGATACAGTAATTGATCGCCAAATACGGCTGCATATTGTTAACTGGAAGGTTACCTCCATTGTTTCCAACAACTACCTGAACGTTTTCAGCTGCCATCGTTCCGTTCGGAGCCTGCGAAGTATAAGTGTTTGCTCCTGAAGCTCCCGCGAAGTTAGACCCGTTCGGGTTGAATGATGTTCCACCACCTGTTGGAGGCGCGAAGTAAGACTTCACTGTACCAGTTGCCAGGTGATTGTGAGAAGGCATTTGGTTAACTGTCAATGTATTTGTCTCAGAACCTGAACGCGCACCGATCGGATGCATGGAGAGTCCCGGTCCCTGACCGTAGTTCATTGGTACACGACCTCTGAGGTCAGGTAACGCGAATGTTGTACGACCGTCACCTCCGTAAGTAGTTCCGATCAAAGAAAATAATGCTGTGTATTGAGCAATACTCAACAATTGTCCGTTACACTGCATCCAGCCTCGTGGTGCAAAATTAAATCCGAAAGCCTGAATTTGTCCGATTAGTGGATCCATAAATGAATAGGGTTTTACTTATTAATAATAATTAGTTCGCTGCGGCAGCTCCTTACTTCTGCCGGGATGGAAAATTAGTACAATTCAGATGAAAACAGACTGTTATTTATACCTGAAGTTACCAGGTATAAATACCTGAAATTGCATTACACTTTTGTAACCTGAATAAGGTCAGATCGTCATCACTGAACCCAAAACACCTAATTCATCCGCATTTACCGTTAGAATCGGAATGTTATGATCGTTTTCGATCATGATCTGAACGAAACTATTCGGCGGAGGAAGGATTCCTGTCTTAAAGTAAGTTGCAGCAATCAGGTCAGCCTTCACACTCAGCATGTAGTCAAGCAGTTCTTTTTCATACTTATCCTTACGGGGAAGGTTGACAATTTCACAAGGGACACCAGCCTCGGAAAGTGAATTCCGAACGATCTTAAGGTTGGCTTGTGTATGTGATTTCAACCAGTCATCTTCATCGTGGAAGCCTACCAGGTGAACAACCGCCTCAAATTCCTTTGCGACATTACGCACATAGCGCAGAACCTGTATGCTCTCCTTCACGAAGGAAAAAGGCATTACAATCGTTTCAATGCTTTCGAGTCTGCTTTTATCCTGAGAAACCAGGAAGGGCGTCGGCGACTTAGAGATCATTTTCAAGGCATTGCTCCCGAAAATCCTCTGAACTCCCTGAGCACCATGTGTACCCATGACCGTCATCACCGCATTCAGAATGTCCCCGGCTCGCCCTACTTCTTCGTACAGGTTTCCGGCCATTACCTTTGTAATCACCCGGTCGCTGATCGAAGAGTCAAGGGAAGCAACAAGCTTCCGGAACTTTGTTTCGGCCGCTTTCTTTTCAGAATCCCGTTTGACAACGTGAAGCAGGTACAGTAAACCATCATGCCTTTTGGCAAGATCAATGGCAATATTCATTGCATTTTCCGTGACCGGTGTAAAGTCGATCGGAACGAGGTAAATGGCGCGAGTGAGCATAAGAAAAGGATTTATTATGAGTATCTATTATTAAAAAACTGGATTATTCAACGTGTAGTATAAATCTGGTGCTTTTTTTTAATTTTTTGCACAATGAAACAATAAAAACGCACGTTCACCTAGAGAACAGCATCCTGATTTACATTCACTTTTCCTTATCCTACCAAAAAATTCACGTATGCAGAGTCTCCTCCCATCACTTCGATCAAATGGCGTTTTTACTCTACTCTTCCTGTTGCTGACATCCGCACTCATTTTTATACGTTGTCAAAAATTCATTCCCCCGGAAAACGAGTCTATGACCAGCCAGGCAGGTGATGGCGAAAGTCATAATGCCGGACAAAACTGTATGAATTGTCACTATTCGGAAGGACAGGGAGAAGGCTGGTTCACAGTGGCGGGTACCGTGCAGGGGAATTTCACGGGAGCCCTTGTACACATTTACGCAGATTCCACACAAAGTCCTGTGAAAACGATTGAAATTGACGCTTTAGGGAATTTCTACACCACCGATCCGATCGACATCAGCGCAGGCATCTTCGCCGCCATCGAACTTCCTGATGGAAGTCTTAAAAAGATGCCCGACCAACTTTTTACTGGACAATGTAATTTGTGTCACGGTGTCACCACCGGAGCACTCGGTTTATAAATTCAAATCACGGACGTATGCAAAAAACATGGATTCGAAACCTTGGGTTCGCAGCTACCCTGCTTTTTTCACTCTCACTGACCGAAGGCGCCTCCATCCAATGGCTGACCAATGTTGATTCGGCGAAACAAGCCGCTGCGGAAAGCAATAAACTAATCATGATGAGCTTCCAGGGCTCTGACTGGTGTGCCAATTGTAAACGACTGGAGAAAAAGCTGTTCTCCGATCCGACATTTGTCGAATTTGCCAATTCAGAACTTGTGTCGCTTAAACTGGATTTCCCGATGAAAAAGGAAAACCGGCTGAGTGAAGAACAAACAAAGCACAACGAAGAACTGGCGGAAAAATTCAATCCCGAAGGTTCTTTCCCAAAGGTGCTGATCCTGGACGAAAATCTGGAAGTTCAATCCACTTTTGAATACGATCCTTCCAAAACGGTTGAACAGTACATAACGGAAATAAAGAATTCCCGCCATGATTAAATTGCTTTCCGCTTTATTCATTGCCGGAGCATTCCCACTCATTGCCCAGCACTCGCGGAGCTTGGACACCGTCCTTATGGGATCAAGCTTCACGTTTACCGTGGTTTGTGACAATGCCGAACTGACTGAAAAAGCGCTACAATCGGCCCTGAATGAAACCATCCGAATTGAGCACCTCATCAGTAGTTGGGATCCAAAATCGGAAACCTCCGCGATCAATCGCAATGCCGGAATACGCCCGGTTCATGTTTCACTGGAATTATACCAGCTCATCGAAAGGGCGCAAAAGGTCTCGATGCTGTCGGACGGTTCCTTTGACATTTCCTTTGCATCCATTGATAAGATCTGGGATTTCAAATGCAAAGACTGCCCTCTACCCGATCCTGTCAAAATTGAGGCTTCCGTTCAAAAAATCGACTACCGAAACATTGTATTGAACCCCAAAGACACAAGCATTTACCTTGCAAAAGAAGGAATGAAGATCGGTTTCGGGGCCATCGGTAAAGGATATGCGGCAGACCGCGTAAAACAACTGCTGACAGGCATGGGGATTAAATCCGGCGTTGTAAATGCAGGAGGCGACCTGACCGCCTGGGGCACCCGTGAAGATGGAAAACCCTGGGGAATCGGAATTCAGGATCCCCGTTCAAAGAACAATGCCATTTTGTGGATTCCTGCCAGCAATCAAGCGGTTGTCACATCCGGAAATTACGAGCGCTATATCGACATTAATGGCGTCCGTTATTGCCATATCATCGACCCCAAAACAGGATGGCCGGTACGCAACCTTTCCAGTGTTACCATCATCTGCCCCAGTGCCGAACTCGCCGACGCCCTGGCCACTACCGTGTTCGTGCTGGGTACCGATGAAGGTCTGAAACTTATCAATCGCCTGGACGGAATCGAATGTATCATTGTCGACGAAGGACAAACACTTCATTTCTCATCAAATATCGCCTCGAATTATGCACAGACCGATCAACAATAGAATCATCCTGCTGGCGCTTGCAGGCTTACCGCTGCTGGGATGTGTGCCCGTGAAGGCATATCAGCGCATGTACCTCAACGATGAAGACATGCAAACAACCATGAAAAAAATGGAATCTTTTGAGATCAGTTTCGAATCCTACCGTGAAGGTGCTTCCGGAGCAAGCGGTGGTAAATCAGGTGGCGGATGCGGTTGCAATTGATTCTCTATATCATAGGAGCAGCTACTTTCTCGGTCAGCTACGGACAGAACAAACCTGACTCCACCGCCACTGAGCGGAAACCGATCGAAGTTAGTTTCCTGACCAGTTACTACCAGCAGGATGGGGTTCACTCTCCTGTAACAGGTGGGTCAGGTACCGAACAACTAAGCAACATCGCTCCGGTCGTTTATGTTTACGTACCCCTTGATTCGGGAAAGGCGATCGGAGCCAGTGCCGGAGTCGATTTTTACTCTTCAGCTTCGTCGGATAACATCGACAATCCTTACCTGAGCGGGAACCATATTTCCGGAGCCTCTGCCAACGATATCCGTCATCATTACACGCTTTCCTATTCACATGGTAAGCACGGAAACAAGCATACTTATAAGCTCGGTGCATCCTCTGAATACGATGTAACTTCCTTGTCCGGAGGGTACTCCTTTGAACGCACCAGTACGAATCAGCAACGCGGTTTTTCGGCTGGTATCAATTACTTCTTTGACGACTGGAAACTGATCTATCCGGTGGAATTACGCAATGGTACAGTGCAGTACCTCTCTGCAGACAAACGGCATACGCTCGACCTTCAATTGTCACAGTCATTCATCATTAACCGGCGAATGAACATGGCCATATCAATAGAGGCACTTGGGCAATACGGCATGCTTTCCACACCATTCCACAGGGTTTATTTTGAAGGACAGGATGTACCTTCGGTTGAAATGCTCCCGTCTACGCGTCTGAAAATTCCGGTGTCCCTACGCTACAATATTCACGTGACCAACTGGATGATCCTTCGAACATTTAACCGGCTCTATTGGGACAGCTGGAATGTGCAGGCTTATACCGCTGAAATCGAAACACCGTTTAAAGTTGCCCAATGGCTTAGAATCAGCCCTTTCTATCGCTACCACGTACAGAAGGGATCGCGTTATTTCGCTCCTTACGGCGCACACCTCAGCACCGAACAATATTTCACATCCGATTACGATCTTTCCGGATTTACAACCAATAAATACGGTATGGAGGTCAAACTGGCTCCACTGTTCGGAATCGGGCGATTCAAATGGTTCAAACAGCAGACCGGTGTTTTCAAAAGCATCGCCTTCCGCTTTGCCTGGTTTGAACGTTCTGACGGACTCAGTGCCTGGTCGCTCACCACCGGACTCGATTTTAAGATCCACCGAAAGTGATACTTTTTCGAATACGTACATTGAAGGGAGTATACTTGTAATGCGTATCTTCCCCATATGATCCTGCAGAATCCGTACAACCAGATAAGAGATCTTCCTGATGTCGTTGTTGCGATCATTTTCTTCACACCCATTGTCGGAGGCCTGATCTGGTATCTCTACAAAACGAGGCATGCGCGTTCCTGGAGAAAGGGCATCCTTCCTCCAAAGCTGAAGTTCAACCAGGACAATCTTCTCGAGGTCTACCTGTCCGTCGGTGCACGAATGATCCTGCTCGATTATCAGCACTACAAAGGAAAGACACAATACATCAATCAATACTTCAACCGGTATTTCCGTGAATCGAATTACAACTTTGCGGATTCTTTGGTCTTCTCCATGCAGCACCCCATCAAAGTGGAATCGGCCTGTACGTGGCTGAATGAACACCTGAAGGAAGAAGGTGAACGGGCACAGGTCATTTATTTTCTTGCGGGACTGGCATTGCTTGACGGCACCATCCGAAAGCAGGAACTGGCCTTTCTCACGTTGATGAACCGTGAACTCGGTCTCGATGATGCAAATCTGAGGCGTATTATTGCCATCTATGAGTCGTATCATCAGTCGCGGCAGGAAGAAGCGAAAAAAACCAGCAGACGAAGACCCTCCATCGATCGTTTGGCAGGTTACCGAACCATTCTGGGAATATCTACTTCCGCCAATCAGGAAGAGATCAAAAAGGCCTATCGAAAACTGGTAAAACAACACCACCCGGATGCCTTTGCAAATGCATCGGAAGCACAACGCCGCATGGCAGAAGCCAAGTTCATTCAGATCCAGGAAGCTTACGAGGCACTTTCAGGGAAATAAAAAAGGGACGCCGAAGCGTCCCCTGTATCGAGTTTTGTTTTGTTCGATTAATAACGGTAGTGTTCCGGCTTGAACGGACCTTTTACATCAACACCGATGTACACTGCCTGCTCAGGACGAAGTTCCGTGAGCTCCACACCGATCTTCTCAAGGTGCAGTGCCGCTACTTTCTCATCCAGATGCTTCGGCAACATGTATACTTCGTTCTCGTAAGCTTCCGAGTTCGTCCACAATTCGATTTGTGCGAGTGTCTGGTTCGTAAATGAATTGGACATCACAAACGATGGGTGACCTGTTGCACACCCGAGGTTCACCAAACGACCTTCAGCAAGGACGATGATGTCGCGACCGCCAATGTTGTACATATCCACCTGCGGCTTGATCTCGGTTTTGGTGTTCCCGTAGTTTTTATTCAACCATGCCATATCGATTTCGTTGTCGAAGTGCCCGATATTACATACGATCGTTTTATCCTTCATCGCCTCAAAGTGGTGTCCCTGAACGATGTCTTTGTTTCCTGTAGTCGTTACCACGATGTCTACATTGTGAACCACAGACTCCAGACGCTTCACTTCGAAACCGTCCATCGCTGCCTGCAATGCACAGATTGGGTCGATTTCCGTAACGATCACACGTGCCCCTGCTCCACGCAAAGAAGCCGCTGAACCTTTACCAACGTCACCGTATCCGCAAACAACAGCTACTTTTCCAGCCATCATAATATCGGTAGCACGACGAATCGCGTCAACGAGTGATTCTTTACAGCCGTACTTGTTATCGAATTTTGACTTGGTTACAGAGTCGTTCACATTGATCGCAGGCATTACAAGCGTTCCGTTCTTCATACGCTCGTAAAGACGGTGAACTCCTGTTGTTGTCTCTTCAGACAATCCTCTGATATCCTTTGTCAATTCCGGGTAACGATCGAACACCATGTTTGTAAGATCACCTCCGTCATCAAGAATCATGTTCAGTGGCTGACCTCCTTCAAAAGCAAACAATGTCTGCTCGATACACCAATCGAACTCTTCTTCGTTCATTCCTTTCCATGCGAAAACAGGAATTCCTGCAGCTGCAATTGCCGCCGCTGCGTGATCTTGCGTTGAGAAGATATTACATGATGACCAGGTTACATCTGCACCCAGTTCTACAAGTGTTTCAATCAATACAGCAGTTTGAATGGTCATGTGCAGACAACCTGCAATACGCGCACCGGACAAAGGTTTTGATGCCCCGTATTCCTCACGCAACGCCATCAAACCAGGCATTTCGGCTTCCGCCAATTTAATTTCCTTACGTCCCCACTCGGCAAGACTAATGTCTTTTACCTTGTACGCTAATCTTTCTGTTGTACTCATACGTATAATTTCTGTTGAAGTGTAAATCCGTGCAAAGGTAAGAAGTTCCTGAGTAATTTCGAAAGAATCAACGAGTTGTCCGCACGATTTCGTACGAAAAGGCCCGTAAAAAGGGGATTTACTTCCAAAACCACTTACCGGGTATGCCTAGTATTTACAGATCTGCACCATGACCGTTGCATCGCCCCGTGAAAGCTCGTCCGCAAGCCCCAACTTTCCTCCACCGGCATCTGTTTGTTGTAATTACAGGTCTGATTCCATGTCGTGGAAAGCAAGTGCGACACCTGTTAGAATCCGACGGATGTTTATATCATCCAGGGCACTGAAAAACATGAAAGTTGTTCGAAGGACTTTACACCAGTCGCTGACGCACCATTTCCTCAAGGGCGTCAATGAAACGTTCATGATCGTTAGAGCTCGGTACCAATTGCACCTTTTCACCTCCGAGGCTTTTGAACAATTCCTGATACTCCTCCCCGATCTCAATTACCGTTTCAAGACAGTCAGCCACAAAAGCCGGACTGAAGACCAGCAATTTTTTAGCGCCCTTACGAGCTTGCTCTTCCACCATTTTGTCGGCAAATGGGGTCAGCCATTTTTTATCCAGGCGTGATTGAAAACAAACAGTGTAGCGTTCCTCCGGCAATCCCAGTTTTGCAGCGATCATTCGGGTTGTTGCATAGCACGTCGCCTTGTAGCAAAACTTGTTCTTCTCGTTCACTTCTGTCTCGCAAGGCTGATCCGTGCAAAGATCTGTTCCCTCGTACACTTTGTCAACATGGCGTTCAGGTAATCCATGGTAAGAGAACAGCACATGATCGTATTCGTTGAGATTAAAATCCGCAGCACGTGCAACTACCGAATCAATGTACCCTTCGGCATCGTAAAACTGGTTAATGGCTACCACCTCAGGAATTACCCACCACTTGCGGATGATGCGCATCGCAAGATCAATTGCCGAACCAGTTGTCGCGCTTGCGTATTGCGGAAACAAAGGCAACAGAATGATCCGATCATAGTTCTCCCGGCGCATTTGCTCCAGCACATCGTACATGGACGGATTCTGGTAGCGCATAGCCATGTGCACGCGTACTTCGTCGCCAAAACGTGCCTGTACCTTCTCACAAACGCTTTGCGTGTGGGTCAACAATGGAGACTCACCATTTCCATATTCCCAGAGCTCCTTATAAACTTTGGCAGACTTTGGCGCCCGGAACGGAACAATGATCCCGTTTACAAGCAATGTTCGCCCCAGCCATGGCAAGTCGATTACACGAGGATCGTTGAGAAATTCGCTCAAATATCGTCGCACATCACTTACCGACGGACTATCGGGTGTTCCCAACTGAATGATCAATACACCTGTTCGCTTCATTTAAAACAACTTTGTACTCCAGTGCTCGGTTTCTTCTTTCTCTAACAGACCGAGACGCAAAAGATAAGAAATAACCTTTTCAAAGGCGAGCGGATACTGGATACCATCGTAATTCCAATCGGTTTCATTCAACCAATTTTCCACCTGCCCGTGACGCAAATTGTACCGCCAGCTGATCAGGTCAACCACATCTTCATTCTTCTTCAACTCGGCCGCTTTCCGGTTTACGACCTCGCACATGACATCCAGTGCTTCCGGATAACGCTCATAGATCTCGGTTCTCACGGCGATCACAAAGCAAGGCCAGGGGGTAACCACCTCATCGATGTAGCGACATTTCTTCTGTTCCGTATACGGATGCGTGGTGTACTTTTCCCAGAGAAAAGCCTGTGCCTCATCATGCTCAAGCGCCCACAGTCCTCCGTAAATATCTCCGATCACATTAAATTTCAGGTCATTTGTATCCCACCCCTCCTGGTTGGCACGCACATAGGTCATCAAATGCGATCCAGAACCTTCCCTGGAAATGGCAAAGGTTTTGCCTTTGAGATCATCCACTTTGTCGATCTCACTTTTGTAGGGCACATGAATTCCCCAGTGAAGAGGGGTCGTCACATATACCTGAATGATCTTCGCATCCAGTCCCTTCAAAATTGCACGCGTAATTCCTTCTGTCAGCAATACAGCGACATCCAGTGATTTCGTTTCCAGGCCACGGATCATCTGACCCGTCCCACCGCCCATATCGCTCCAGTGCAATTGGATTCCTTTATCCCTGAACCGTCCTTCCTCGATCGCCATTCGCCACGGAAGATTAAAGTGTTCCGGTACTCCACCAATCTTGAGTCCTATCATGACTTATTGTTCTGTGAATTGTCTGTCATACAATGTTCGGTAATAGCCTCCAAGTTCAAGCAGCTCGGCATGCGTTCCCTGTTCCATGATCTTTCCTTTCTCGAGCACCACAATTTTATCAGCCGTCTGAATAGTGGACAAACGATGCGCGATCACGATCGAAGTTCTACCACGGGTCAGGCTTGCCGTCGCACGCTGGATCAATTCCTCCGATTCATTGTCCACACTGGAAGTCGCTTCGTCGAGAATCAGAATATGCGGATTGTACACATATGCACGGATAAACGAGATCAACTGGCGCTGCCCCACCGATAGTACACCTCCACGTTCACCCACCTCGTAATCATATCCACCGGGCAGGCGCTCAATGAAATCGTGCACCCCAACAGCCTTCGCTGCTTCAACTACCTGTTCCCGTGAGATCGTCGGATCGCCCAGCGTAATATTGTTGTACAGCGTATCCGAAAAGAGGAATACATCCTGTAAAACAATAGCAATGTTCTTCCTGAGATAATTCAACTCGATGTCCGGCAGGCGCAAATCTCCCAAATAAATATCTCCTTTCTGATACTCGTAAAAACGACCGATCAAATTCACCATAGAACTCTTTCCGGCACCCGTTGCACCTACGAAAGCAACAGTCGTTCCCGGTTCAATGCGCAGATTAATGTCTTTCAGAACCCAATCCTCATCATTGTAGGCAAAATAAAGATCCTTGAACTGAATAGGCTGATCGAAATTCGCTGATACGATATCTCCGGCATTCTGGATATTATCCTCACGGTCCAGGATTTCAAAAACACGCTCCGCGCGTACCGTTCCACGTTGAAGAATATTGAATTTATCTGCCAATTGGCGAATCGGACGGAAGAGCATGTGAATCCACAACGTAAAGGCCACAATCTCCCCGAAGAGTGATTGCACCTCGTCGTATGTTTTCCCCTGTACAACGACGGCTCCCCATACAAGCAGAAAGGCCAGAGAGAGTGAACTCAACAATTCGACAATTGGAAAAAAGATGGAATAGGCCCAAACGGCCTTCACGTGCGCCTGCTTGTGTCCCTCATTAATCGCTTCGAATTGTGCGTATTCTTTTTCTTCCCGATTGAACAACTGCACCAGTGACATGCCTGTCAATCGTTCCTGCACAAAAGTGTTCAGCTTTGTCACCTGCTCCCGTTCCATTTGCAGGGATTTACGCACTGCCCTTGCAAAAATACGAGTGGCAATCAGCAAGAGCGGGATCGGCACAAGTGCCAGCAAGGTCAGTTGCCAGTTAATGACCAGCATCAGGATCACCACCACGATCAACGAGATCAGATCACCGAGCACAGACATCATACCTGAAGAGAACACTTCCGTAATTGCCTCCAGATCCGAAACCAAACGCGTGACCAATGCTCCAATCGGCGTCCGGTCGAAATAACGCATCCGGAAAGTCAGAATATGGTGCATTAACTGTTGCCGGAGATCACGAATAATCGACTGTGCAAACAGGTTCGAGAAATAGGAGGATAAAAACTGAAAGATCCCTTCCGTAAGAAGCCACCCGATCACGATCAGGGTCCACATCAACAACTTTCCTGCGTCCGGATTTGTTTTAATGTGTTCCGTAACAATGTACATGATCAGCAACGGACGCGCAGGACTGAGAAACGCCAATAACAACGTGCAAAGAATCGCAATGAAAAACAGTCCTTTGTATGATCGCCAATACGATAACAGGCGTAAGAATACCTGCGAGTTCAACTTGGATCCGGTAGACATCGGAACAAAAGTACATGAAAGATCGGTAGCTCCAACAACCCCTGGCGGCAAAAGCATCATGAACTGTTAATTTGAGTCCAGTCTTCGAAAATTGCGCTAACTTTATCCGAAAGTTCTGTGGATGATCTATAATTTTTCCGAAGCGAATTCTGTTTTCTCCTCTTTTCTTTATTGTATATTCCGACTTGATCATTTGACTGCTTATTACTAGAGTTGTATTTTAATAGCTAACATAGGCCTATCTATCCAGGTTGTGAACAGGATCCAAAAGCTACGGAAGACTGCTCAGCTT
>JBNKYR010000104.1:0-12270 GCA_050300995.1 Crocinitomicaceae bacterium
CCTTTGGAGCCGATTTTGTGGTGGTGGATTTCCCCGCGGTTGGTTTTGACATTGATCTTCTGCTGCAAATGAAATCGAAATTCCCTGAAGTCAGAGCAGTAGCGATTACACCGGAGCAGTCGGCACAGGTACTTGTGGATGCCTTGCGTTCAGGAATTACCAGCTACGTGAAGAAGGATTGTTCGATTCCCGAGATCATCGATGCAGTGAAGGAAACCGGAAAGGGGAATAAGTTTTTCTGTGGACAGATCCTGGAAACTATTCGTGACGCTAATCTGGACGTGGATGATCTGGACGGGGATGTTTTCAATTGTGAGGCAGTGCTCATTTCGAAGCGCGAATGTGAGATCATTGTGTTGATTGCGGAAGGGTATACCAATGCGCAGATCGCAGATAAACTATTCCTGAGTAGTCATACGGTGAACACACACCGAAAGAACATCATGTCCAAGCTTGGAGTGAAAAATACTGCTGGAATCGTGATGTATGCGGTAAAAACGAACCTGATCTCTCCGAATAAATTCCTGTTTACAGCAGATCAGGCGTAGGACACGAATTTTTTTCTTTCATTTATTGAACGTAATTTTATTCGGATTGTACCGGACGAAAAATCAGGCATTATGCGCATAGTCATAAGTTTCATTTTTATCTGTTTCAGCTATATCACGATGGCTCAGAGTAGCGGTGCTGTGAAAGAAGCTGATAAGGACCAGCCAAAGGAAGAGCAGAAAGTTGCTGCGCCCGCGGTGGATAAGATAGAAAGTTCCGGTTCTAAAAAGCAGAAGAGTGTCACGCGTTCGGCACGTGAGGAGTCCAAAGGTGATCTGCGTTTACTTGAAGATGCCGAAGATGAAGCTCCGGTCGGAGCAATTGAAAATCTTGAGCAAAGTGCCGGGTACGTCAATGCAGCTAACTCATTCGAATATTCAAAGAGTCGTGCCACGGAGCAACGTACACAACGTACTCCATCTTATGCGAGACAGGCGGAGATGGAAGAGGCGGTTGATTACTTCGAGCAAAACGCTCCGAATTCTTTTGAATACAATTATTTCCGTTATGTATCCGGAAATTACGACATAAGTCGTGAGGGGAATCTGGCGGAAGCCGAACGACTTCGCCCGAATAACTCGGATGTACACGTACAGTACGCGGGGTATTATGTGATCACCGGAAATCAGGAAGAGGCGCTGGCATACATGCGGATGCTGATCAATGAAGGGCGGTTGTCGCATCAGGCGTTGAAATATGCAGATGATATCCTGCGTTCGGTTCCGCAGAACGGGACGTTGATCACCCATGGATTTGATGATTCCTACGGTGTTTACTACATGCAGGCAGAAAAAGGAGTTCGCTCCGATGTGCAATTGGTTTCGCTTGATTTTATGCAGAGCGAGGAATACCGTCGTCAGTTGACTTCCAAAGGATATAAATTACCGTCGGCTTCGAAGATTGATGTGAATTACTTTGCGGAGTTCTGTCGTCTGAATGCTGGCAGGAAACTTGCGGTGTCGATGACTGCGCCGAAAGAATACTTCAAACCGTTGATGTCGAAGCTGTATGCGACAGGATTGGTGTTTGAATACCATACGGAAGCATTCGACAATTTCCCTCAAAATGTACGCTTGTGGGAGTCCGGCTTGAAGAAAGAGCTGGTGAATAACCCGGGTGATGAAAAGGGAAAACAACTTTCGGCGAATTATTTACCGATGCTGCTGCAGATGCGAAAAGTGTATCATGCGAAAGGTGATGCTGCCAAAGTAAAGGAGTTGGATGCTAGCATTGATAAGATCGGTGCGCAGTGTAAAAAATACGAACAGGTTCAAAGTCTGAAGCAGGCCTATTGATGCGGTTGATAAAACCTTCATACAAGTCGATGACCGACGAGGCGTTGATGATCTCCGTGGGAAAAGGAGATAAACGTGCCTTTGACGAGATCTATGAGCGCTACTCAGGGCCATTGCTGGGGTATTTTATGCGTATGCTCTGGCGAGACAGAGAAAAAGCGGAAGACTTTGTACATGACATTTTCGCGAAGATCATCCGAAAGCCGGAATTGTTCGATACGAATCGGGTTTTTAAGACCTGGGTGTACTCCGTAGCGAACAATATGTGCAAAAATGAGTATAAGAGACAGGAAGTAAGAAAAAATACGTCGAATGGACTGGACAGTAGTTATGCCGTCAGCGACACAAATGCCAATGTGCTGCACGAAGTACATGAGGTGCAATTCCGGCGGGCTTTTGAAGAAAGCCTCGATCAGCTGGATGAGAAGCACAGCGAAGCATTTCGAATGCGGCACATCGATGGTTTGTCCATAAAGGAGATAGCTGAAATATTGAATATCAGTGATGGTACGGTGAAGTCACGTTTGTTTTATGCGTCCAAGTACCTGGCTGAAAGTTTGAAAGATTATAATCCCGTAATGAATCGTTAGCGATGGAAAGAGATATTGTGGATATAGTGATGGAAAAAACGTACCTGGAGCTGAGCGCTGAGGAACGATCAGAGCTTGCTGAGTTCTGTTCTTCGGAAGACGAGTTCAACCAGTTAAAGCACGTTTTTGCCAGTGTGGAAAATATGGAGATGGATCCTCCTGTTCCACGTGCTGAGACCAAGGAGCGGTTGGATCATTTGTTTGCAGAGACCTATCCGAAAACAGCACCGGTGTGGTATAATTCCGTGTTTGCGGTATTGGTTCCAAAGGACAAACCACTTTACCGACAACCATTGTTGCATATCGCGGCAGTAGCTTTGTTGCTGATTTTTACTGTTCCGTTGATGCAAAATAATCTGTCGGACAAGTCTCCGTTGATGGCGGAAGCCGATACTGCGTCGGAGGGTGTTGTGTCAGATGATGCTTCCCAAATGAATCCTTCTGAAGTGGTTATTGAAAATAATGCAAATGCAGCTGACGATGGAGAAGCGGTGATGCCCACTTCGGAAATTTCGCTGGAGCAGAATGCACAGTTGAATAATGGGGGTGGAATGGCGTCGTCTTCAGATGGTTGGGTTGCTGCAGAGACTATTGATCTTGCGCCGGCGGCTGTTTCAAGCGGAACGTTTATGTTCTCATCACAAAGGCCTGAATCAACGCATCCGGATGGTGTGTTTATCGGTGGCAATGCAGATGCCAACGTATCTTATTCATTGCCGGCGAGCGAAACGTCTGATCTGTTGGATCTGCTTACGACCACATTCTAGAAGTGTAAGTAGAAGTGCTCTTTGTGCTGCTCCGGGCGACGTACAAGAAGTCCGCAACGAAAAAAATCAATACTGACGTGAAAAGCAGGATCATTGGCCAGTTGTAACCAGGTATTCCACATACTCTGACTCCACCGGATATCATCCAGGATAAACACGGTATGGTCGTGCGTAATTGCTTCCAGATCACGCATATATTCCAGCAGCGCTTTTCCGTCGTGGTGACCGTCAACAAACACGAGGTCGTATTTCACGGGATCTCCCTGATCAAGGTACTCTCGAAATGTCGAGTTGATAGAGCGTATGTGGTGTTCTCCGAGTTCAGCAAAATTTTCGTTCGCAATTTTGCGTGTTTCCGGGCAGGCTTCAATGGTGGTGATTTCGGCGTCCGGGTTTCCCAGTTGCAGATAGGCCGTTCCAATTCCAAGTGATGTTCCGAATTCAAGAATATGTTCCGGTTTGAAATGACGTGCAAGACAATAGAGTAAAAGTCCGTAGCGACCTCTGGAAGAGCTGGTCGTGAAGATATCGGAAACTTTACGCAGCTTATTGAGTTTTTTCGAGCCAGCACCGGCATCTGTGATCTCGATCATGCGCCCGTCATGCTTCATTTGGCGGAAAAGACGTGCAAGCGTTTCAACGGCTCTGGCGTCAGGTTGCAGCGTAAGGCATTGATCGGAGATCTCATACACAAAAGGTGAATGAATCCCATGTCGCTTCTTCGCCTTCCATCGATATTTTATATATTCGAGCCCGATTTTCACAGTGCAAATTAAACATTCTCGGGCGAAGATATGAGCAGTGCAGAGGACATTCAGCGATCCCAGGTTTTTCATCAGAATGCGAAAGTGACGCTTCATGAGGCCTGCTCACTGGGAAGTGGCGTGCTTCGCCTGAATCCCGAAACCGAGCGTCGCGCACTGAGAATGTTCTCACACATCCGGCAGAAACCAACTTTTTTTATTCCCGCATCGGGCTCCGGCTCGCGCATGTTCCAGTTTTTGTTTGAATGGTCAGAGCAATTGGGAGAGGAAGCGGATTTGCCCGGTATCGTGGATAAACTCTCAAAGCTTGCTGCCGTAAAAGGCTATCTTGAAGAAGCGGATAATATGCTGGACCTCACACAGCTACTTCTGAAAAATGTGGCTTGCAAACCAAAAGGGTTGATCCCTTTTCATACGGTGAACGGCAAAGTATACACGGCTTTTCAGGAGCATGCTCTCCAGGTAAAACGTTTGTTTCCGAATGGCGCACATCTTCATTTTACAGTTCAGAAAGCCTTTGAGGATGAGATTCGGGAAAATATTGCGATGCTGGGTCCATCCATTGATGGGGTAGAAGTAAGCTATTCCCAGCAGGGCGAGAATTCGGATGCGTTTTGTTTTGATTCCCGCGAGCGTTTGGTGATGGATGATGGCAAACCGCTGAGAAGGCCGGCTGGTCACGGGGCATTGCTGGAAAACCTGAATCAACTGGAAGGCGATCTCGTCTTCATTAAGAATATCGACAATGTTCAGCACTTGTCAAAATCAGGGCCGTCTATAGAGGTGTGGAAACGACTTGCCGGACTTTTGATGTGCTTCAAAGAGGATTTGAAGGAACTGGAAGGTGATTTTTCCCGGGAGAAATTGGAAGCGCTGAACGAGCAATATGAGTTTCTTTCGTCTCAGGAGGTCGAGCAGGCCGATGAGGCTTTTGTTGCTCATTTATTGCGACGTCCTTCACGCGTGTGTGGAATGGTAAGAAACGAGGGGGAGCCTGGTGGAGGGCCTTTCTGGATCGAGGACAATGGAAGTGTATGCAAGCAAATCATTGAGAAGATTCAGATCTCCGGGGAAGAAGATCAGCAGGATATTGTGGCGGATAGCAGTCATTTCAATCCGGTATTTATCGCGGTCTCCAAAACGGATGTAGATGGCAATCCGCTCGATTTGATGAAGTTCAGGGATGAGTCGAAGTTCTTTGTGGTGAATAAATCGCACAAGGGGAAAGCGATCATGTATCGTGAGCTTCCCGGACTTTGGAATGGAGGGATGAGTGATTGGAATACCCTGTTCCTGGAAATCCCATCAGAGGTGTTCAGTCCGGTAAAGACGATTCTGGACCTGGCCCGTCCGTTACATCAGCCTTAATGCAGACGCTGGCGTTTCAGCAGGTATTTCAGTAGCACATCGTTGTATCCGGCATTGATATCTGCGGGCATAAAATCAATCTGGTAATCCGCGCAGCGCAAACGAATGGTCTTGAAGTAATCGTCAATGGCTTTTTTGTATTCATCGCGGAATTGATTTGGCTGAAGCTTGATCCTTTCACCCGTTTCCATGTCCACCAGGTTATACGGACGATTCTCGAGTTCGAAATCAATTTCATAATGCTTGTCCACGGTATGGAAAACGATGACTTCGTGCTTGTTGTGGCGTAAGTGCTGCAGGGCCTGGAAAAATTCATTTTGACGCTCCGGATCGTCCAGGAGATCGGAGAACAGAATAACCAGACTGCGCTGGTGGGTCAACTCTGCAATGTCATGCAGTGTATCAATAGTGGAGGTACGTTTTGCGGTAGTGGCACTGTACTGCTTCAGATGTTTTTCCAGCTCACTGTAGAGGTAACGGTGGTGACGCATCGAAGATTTTGCCGATGTGTGAAGGTCAAGTTTGTCCGAGAACAATGAAATACCTACCGCATCGCGCTGTTTTTTCAGCAATTCAATGAGCGACGCTGCTGCGTAAATGGAAAAACTCAGCTTGGTTTGCGCCGCATCTGCAGGGAACAACATTGAACTTGAACAGTCGATCACGATCTGGCACCGAAGGTTGGTCTCTTCCTCGTATTTCTTGGTGAAGAGTTTCTCGGTGCGGGCATAAAGTTTCCAGTCGATGTGACGAGTAGATTCTCCCTTGTTGTACAGTCGATGTTCGGCAAATTCAACCGAAAAACCGTGAAAGGGACTTTTATGCAGGCCTGTGATGAAGCCTTCCACGACCTGGCGTGCAAGCAACTCAAGATTGCCAAAAACAGCCAGTTGATCCCTTTCGATGCGTTCTGCCATAGCCTAAAATTAAGAAAATCCCGGTACTATCTTCTTTTCAGTAAGGCATTCGTGATGACGCCCATGACGGTAAGAAGGATACCGATATCCACAAGGAGGCTCAGTGTTTCGTTAAAGATGAAGTAGCCAATGAGATAGGCGTAAATAGCCCCAAGGTATTGAAAAGGCGTTACCGTTGAAGCACTTCCGAGATGGAGTGCCTTGGTGAGGAGGATCTGCGCCATTTGCGTGAACACACCGATGATCAGCAGGAATAACCACTCAATACCTCGTGGAAAAGTAAAGTCGAACAGACACAGGAAGGTCATGATGGGCATGGCGATCATTGGAAAATACATCACAATCGTGATGGGTTGATCGGTTGTTTTCAGTTTCAATATCGCCACGTAAGCAACCCCGGAGAAGGCAGCTGAGATAATCCCCATTCCAAACCAGAATAACGAGATTTCATCGCTGTCAGTATTGTTCCCGAAGATCTTGTCAGCGGCGATCAGGGCAACCCCGATAAACGATAGTACGATAAAGAACCATTGCAGCGCTTTTACCTTCTCCTTTAACAGAATAATTGCAAAAATGACGGTGAAGATCGGAGCAAGGTATTGCACGGTAGATGCTACGGCAAGGGGGAGGTAGTGAATGGTGTAAAAGAAAATGGTCAGAGCAATTGTTCCGGCAAGTCCGCGAACCCACAACCATTTTTTATTGACGCCCCAAAGCGGTATTCCCCGTTGTTTTATGATGAACAGGCTGATGGAAAAGGAAACGACAGATCGTGCGAGAACAAGCTCGTGGGCCGGGTACGATTGCAGTTCTCCGAACAGTTCCGTCGCGTCCGGATTTCCGAGCAGTTTCACGAAGAAATTCACAACGACGAAACTAAGCCCGGACAGGATGATATACAGAAAGGCCCTGTTCATTGCGCAAATGTACGCATGTTGGTAAAAGCACAATGCCGAATGAAATTTAATTGGTAGATTAGCAATAAAACAGGTGCTTTGAAGACAATTTTCCTCATACTTGTTTGCAGTATCTCTATGATGGCCGGTGCACAGAAGATCGAGCCTAAATGGACGTTCAATGTAGAATTGGGACTGCCTACTTCCATTGCCAATAAGCCTTTTGATGATATCATGCAAGGGTTGGCGTGTACATCTCTCTATGGTCAGTACAGCTTCCCTTTTCATTTGAATATCGGATTGGGTGTCCGTTATTCACTATTGACAATCAATGAATTTAAAGTGCAGAGTCCGGTGAGAGGGCAGATGCATTCGGGTAGTGCATTTTTGAAGATCGGCTGGGACAAATTTCACAATGATCGCCTGGCGACTGATTTTTCGGTGAAGGTCGGGTACGCGCAGACCTATTTCAATACGGATTTGAATCGTAAGTTGGGAGTCAATCCTGTACAGTTCAATAAGATCCTGGTGGAACCGACGGTGGCGTTGATCCTTTCCGCCGACGAGCGAAACTCATACCGCTGGTGTCTGGGATATTGTATCAACGGATTTGGCTTCCGTCCACAGAATCTTGGTTTTCAGGATAACAGCGGATACGACCCCAAAGGTTTTAATAAGCTGACCCAATACCTGGTGGTTGGTTTCGGTTATACATTCTATTTCGGCGTGAAACCACAGGAATAGCATGTTTGTCAAAGGAAATACCCTCAACGATATCAGGATTTATTTTCAGGAACGCTTATCTCCGTATTTTTCGTCTTCTGAAATTCAATTGATTGTAAAAGTGTCCGTTTGTAAGCGTTTGGACATCAGCGAGACGGAATACATGCTTTCGTCTGGCGTTCGCTTCTCCGAATCTGACCTTTTGTTTTTCAGGGAGGTGGTGCATCGCTTGCTGAAGGACGAGCCTTTTCAGCACATCATGGGGGAAACCGAATTCTATGGGTTGATCCTGAAAACCGATGAGAGAGCGCTCATTCCGCGTCCGGAAACCGAAGAACTGGTAGCATGGGTTGTTGAGGATTTGAAGGAGATGGAGCATTCCTCGGTCCTCGACTTATGTTCAGGTTCGGGTTGCATTGCGTTGGCCCTGCGATCAGCTTTGAAAGGAAGCAATGTGCTGGCAGTTGAATTGTCGCATGAAGCAGCAGAATTGATTCGGGAGAATGCTGGGTTAACGGGGTTGAATATAGACGTGCTTGAATCGGATGTACTGGACGCTCGCCAGTACCAGTATTATGATAGGGAGGTGTTTGATGCAGTCGTTTCAAACCCACCTTATATTCCGCGGATGGATGCCGAACGGATGGCTGCAAATGTCCTGGAGTTTGAACCACACATGGCTTTGTTTGTGGAAGATGCTGATCCCCTGCTGTTTTATCGCATCATTTCAGAGAATTGCAGGTACAATTTGAAACCCGGAGCACACCTGTATTTTGAAATTCACGAGGATCTTGCAGATGGAGTGATGGAAGTATTGGAAAAGAACGGCTTTGTTAACATTGAGTTGAGGAAAGATTTACAGGGACGAAACCGTATGGTGCGGGCGCAAAAACGTAATTTCACGCCATGAATCGCGAGGATGCAGCTGTCGAAATTGGTCGTTTAACCAAAGAGTTGAACCACCACAATTACCTTTACTATGTAGAGAGTAATCCGGAGATTTCGGATTTCGATTTTGATATGATGCTCAAACGTTTGCAGGAATTGGAAGAGCTTTATCCGGAACTTGCAGACGAAAATTCACCTACGAAACGAGTCGGTGGGGACATTACGCGCAAATTCGAATCAGTAGTTCATCGCTACCCGATGTTGTCGCTGTCGAATACCTATTCCCGGGAAGAAATCGAAGATTGGGTACAGCGAATCAAAAAACTGGTAGAAGGTGATCTGGAATACGTCTGTGAGTTAAAGTATGACGGAGTTGCGATTGGTATTCGTTACGTAGATGGAAAATTAAATCAGGCGGTTACCCGTGGTGATGGAACTCAGGGAGAAAATGTAACGACTAATGTAAAAACCATTCGAAGTGTGCCTTTACAACTTCGGGGTGATTTTCCGGAAGATTTTGAGATCAGGGGAGAGATCTTTTTTCCTTTGAAGAATTTTAATGCGCTGAATGAACAGCGGCGGGATATCGGCGAAGTAGAATACGCCAATCCCAGAAATACGGCTTCAGGAACCTTGAAACTACAGGATTCCCGGGTGGTGGCCGAACGAGGACTCGATTGCATGCTTTACGGTTTGTACGGTGTGGAAAGCCTGGAAGGAGGTCACTTCGAATCGGTGAAGAAAGCAGGCGAGTGGGGATTCAAAGTTCCGAAGGAAAGCAATCGTTACATTGAAAAAACAACCACGTTGGATGGCGTAATGGATTATATCGCCTACTGGGATAAGCATCGTGCGGATTTGCCTTTTGAAATTGATGGGGTTGTGATCAAAGTGAATCGCTATGCCACGCAGGAGGAATTGGGCTTTACAGCAAAATCTCCGCGTTGGGCGATCGCGTATAAGTTCAAAGCAGAACGTGCCGAGACGATCCTGAATTCCGTTTCTTATCAGGTAGGGCGTACAGGTGCCGTGACGCCGGTGGCCAATCTTAAACCGGTTCAACTGGCTGGTACAACGGTAAAGCGGGCTTCCCTGCACAATGCCGATCAGATCGAAAAACTGGATTTGCACATTCACGACAGTGTGTATGTGGAAAAGGGAGGAGAGATCATCCCGAAAATCGTGGGAGTGAATACGGAGTTGCGTGACCCGAATGCAATGGCGGTCGTTTTTATTGATGAATGTCCGGAATGTCATACACCATTGATGCGCCGTGAGGGTGAAGCACAGCATTATTGCCCGAATGAAACCGGCTGTCCTCCGCAAATGAAGGGGAAAGTCGAGCACTTCATCAGCCGAAAGGCAATGGATATTGATGGCTTGGGAGCCGAAACAGTCGACCTTCTCTTTGAACAGGGACTCATTCGTAATATTGCTGATCTCTATGAGTTGACCTTTGATCAGGTTGTGGAGCTGGAACGAATGGCCGATAAGTCAGCCAATAATCTCATTCAGGGAATTCAGGCTTCGAAAGAACGTCCGTTCGACAAAGTGCTCTTCGGTCTGGGAATTCGTTTTGTGGGTGAAACTGTGGCGAAGAAGCTCGCGATGGCCTTCAAAAGTCTGGACGCTATGGCTGCGGCATCCTACGATGAGCTGATTGCGGTAGACGAGATCGGGGAGAAAATTGCCCTGTCGATCCAGGCCTGGTTTGCTGATGAAAAGAACCAGGAGATTGTGAAACGACTTCGCGAATACGGACTTCAGATGGAAATGGAGCAGAAGGAAGGAGCTTCCGATAAGTTTTCGGGACTCTCTTTTGTGGTTTCCGGTGTATTCAATGCCTTTTCGCGTGATGAGCTGAAAGAACTGATCGAATCAAATGGCGGAAAGAACGTTGGATCAATTTCCTCGAAAACGAGTTATGTGGTGGCCGGCGAGAACATGGGGCCATCCAAATTGAAAAAAGCAACGGACCTTGGAGTGCCCATTGTGTCGGAAGATGAATTTATAGCAATGTTAAATGGCTAGAGGCGAATGATGAGCATCTGGGAAAGAATACAGACCGGGTTGATAGTTGTGCACTATGAGTCATTGGATGAGCTCAAGCGCTACCGTGATGCTATTCGCGACAGTGGATTGAATGTCAATAATTGCGAGGTGGTTGCAGTGGTCGACAATAAGAAGGAGCGTGAAGTGCTGAGCCATAATAGTCTTGCAGTGTTCATTTCCGAAAAGGATTTCAATGTCCTTGGGAAGTTGAAGAACGCCCAGGCTCAGAAGCTGATGGGAAGAAAATACGACCTGGTTGTTTTTGTGGGGGAAGCGCCAAAACGAATTCGAAAGGCGCTTGCCCGTACCACAGGAATGATCAGAGTAGGTTTAAATGATACAAATGCAGATAATCACGTGAATCTTGAAACTTCAAATAAGTCTGCTTCGCATTTGATTAATTTTGCATGCGATATGTTAAAAAAAATAAGCTAGAATGATGACAAATCCATTTTCCGGTTCCGGAGTGGCGTTGGTGACGCCTTTCAACGCAGATTTCAGTATTGATTTTGAAGGTTTGCGCAAACTGGTGCGCTATCAGATCGATAACGGCACGGATTTCCTGGTGGTGCAGGGGACAACAGGTGAGTCTCCGACGCTGTCGAAGGAAGAGAAGTTTGAGATCTTACGTGTGGTTCAGGAAGAAAACAACGGAGCGCTCAAGATCGTTTTCGGGGTTGGGGGTAATAACACCTTTGAGATCGGGAAAATGCTGCGTTCGTTGCCGGAAGGTATCGACGGGATTTTGTCGGTTTCACCGTATTACAACAAGCCAACACAACCGGGAATCATCACGCATTATTCCTATCTGGCAGAATGTACCGATCTTCCGATCATTTTGTACAATGTTCCGGGAAGAACCGGGTCGAATGTTTTGGCCTCCACAACGTTGAAGCTTGCCGAGATTCCCAACATTGTAGCGATGAAAGAAGCTTCAGGGGATTTTGGTCAGATCATGGAGATTATTCGAAACAAGCCGGAAGGGTTCGGTGTGTTGTCGGGAGACGATGCTATTACGATGCCGTTGATTGCTGCCGGTGCCGATGGAGTTATTTCCGTAGTGGCGAATGCCTTTCCGCGTAAGTTTGCCGATATGGTTCACGCATCCATGGAAGGCGATTTGGGCCGTGCACGCCAATTGCATTATGAATTGCTGCCGGTAACAAATATGTTGTTTGCGGAAGGGAACCCAGGTGGAGTGAAAGTTGCACTGGCACGTCAGCATTTGATGGGACTGACCATGCGCCCGCCACTGCATATTGTTTCGGATGAATTGAAGGAAAAGATCAACCGGGAGACAGATGCGCTCCTGAAATAACTGAATGGACAAAGCGAAAGAAATTTTATCGGCCATTGAAACGGCACAGCGTATTGTGATTACCAGTCATCGATCTCCGGATGGAGACTCGATTGGCAGTTCACTGGGCTTACTGCGTTTTTTGAAGGCATTAGGGAAGCAGG
>JBNKYR010000105.1:0-12230 GCA_050300995.1 Crocinitomicaceae bacterium
TTCTTCAGTGATCATTTCTTCGAACTTAAACTCTACGACGAGCCCTTCCGGAAGATAGGCTTCACAGTTATCCGGTTCCGTTCGGTAAATAACAATTCTATAGGGTGGACCGGCATGAATTCCCGCTTCATACGTTTCAATCCGAAAATGTTCCTTTTTTGTGCATCCGCCCGATTGCACACGTACACGAAGAATTCCGTTAATCAGCTCCAGGCCGAGCAACTTCTCCTCGATCTTATATTGCATAGACATAGTGTAGATAGATTAATTGCATCCTTACAAATCTAGACGTTGAAGGGTTAAAAAACAATCGCATAAATACCCGATTTTATTACAACAAATACCTGTATTTTACACATTTTTGTAACTAGGTATAAATACTCAAATCACCCTGAATCTGAAACGGGCAATTTCCAAAAAATGATCGGAAAAGTGTTCCTTTCGGTTCAAATCAGAGATCCGATACCGAGCAAAACCGAAAGTCACAAAGAACAAGAACCGAACTCCGGGAAAACGGGTGGCCTCACCCAAAAACAGTGCAGTCTGACCTCCCTGAACACCCTGATCAGCATCTCTACACAATCTCTACAACACCCCTGTTTCTTAGATTTTCGCGTATCTTCGGCACTGCCTTTGTAAAAGGGCAGCGAAACGCAAAAACAAATCGTATTATGAAAATTCTTAACTGTATTGCTGCTGTTGCACTGAGCGTATTTGCCTTTGGACAGCAAACGGGTGAACTCGTCATCTTCTCGAACAATGGTGAACCCTTCTATGTTATTATGAATGGGATCTATCAGAATTACGAACCCGCAACCAATGTAAGGGTACAATCACTGACAGATCAGTTTTACAATACCCGGGTGCTTTGTCCGAACAACACATTTGAGATTCAGAAAAACCTGGCAGTAAAACCAAACTACACGGTCACTTACCGTCTGATTGAGAAAGACGGGGAGTACAAGCTGCGTTATTTTTCAGAGTCACCTTTGAACACCTACTCCAATAGTCAGTCTTCTTACGGCGACCAGGCAATCATCGTTTTTCATGCCACCGGAGATGCACCGACAGGAATGTCGCAGACAACAACAACGACTACAACTACTTCGACCACTTCGACTGGGACGAACAACGGTGAATCGGTGAACATTAATATTCAGATGAATGAAAACGGAATGAATGCTGGTATTTACGCCAATGACGGTATGTATGGCAACGGTGCGACTACCACGACTACATATTCCGAAACTACCACTGTGACCACTTCATCCTCCGGACAAGGACAACAGACGGTTGTACACGGAGCACCGGATCATTATGACTATTACGACTGCGCATTGGATCAAAACGGGTTCAACCGATTGAAAGCATCCATCGAGGCGGAGTCTTTTTCAGACGATAAACTACGTGTTGCCAAGCAGGCTGCCAAGAACAAATGTATGACAGTGGCTCAGGTCAAAGATATTGCAGGTCTCTTCAGCTTTTCATCTGAAAAGCTGGAATTCACGAAAGCGGCTTACACCAGCTGCCAGGATCGCGAAAACTATTACGAAGTACTTCAGGTATTTGATTTTTCATCTGACAAGGAAGAACTCGAAGAATACATTAACTCGCACTGATTTTTAGGGGTATCGCAAATAAAAAAACGGTGAGTCATTTGGCCCACCGTTTTTTATTTCAATATTAAATTAGGATCAGGCGCTCTGGTCCAGCTTTTTGACCATGGTCAAAATCGTAGCTAATGCCACTGTTTCACCGGTTTCATCATAGACATCCACAAGGAACTTAACAATCCCTTTGGCAATGTCGTTTTCGTCCTTTTTCTCCTGATCGATCTTCTCCTTTACCGTAAAACGAACTCCCAGCGTTGCTCCGGGATATACCGGTTTTGTAAAGCGTGCCTCATCAATTCCGTAGTTCAGCAAAACCGGTCCCTTTTTCGGATCAACAAACAATCCGGCAGCCTTGGAAAGCACGAAATAACCGTGTGCCACACGCTGTTCAAAGATGGTACCTTCCAGAGACGTTGCATCCATATGCGCATAGAAATTATCACCCGAAACATTGGCAAAGTTGACAATATCAGCCTCGGTAACGGTATGCTTGTGCGTGAAGACCGTTTCTCCAATCTGTAACTCTTCAAAGTGCTTTCTGAATACGTGCGGATTTGCTTCCGGCTGGGCAGCCCCCACCTGGAACTGCTGCGTAATATGCGTAATCGTGGTCGGATGCCCCTGAATTGCGGTTCGTTGCATGTAATGCATCACACCACGCTTTCCACCCATTTCTTCACCACCACCGGCACGTCCCGGACCTCCATGCGTCAACAATGGCATTGGTGAGCCGTGTCCTGTACTCTCCTTCGCACAATCCTTGTTCAGTACCAAAATCCTTCCGTGCATACTCGCCGCATTGATCACAAACTCACGGGCTTCGTCATCATTCGGTGTTACAATGGATGAAACAAGGGAACCTTTCCCCATGCGTGAAATACGAACCGCATCATCAATATCCTTGTACGGCATAATTGTGGAAACAGGCCCGAACGCTTCAACGTTGTGCACATCGGTTTTTGTGTACGGATCGTCGTTATAAAACAAGATTGGCGAAAAGAAAGCTCCTTTGTTCTTATCCGCTCCCACCACGTCAAACTCATCCAGATCACCGAATACTATCTGCTGCGACTTGGCTAACAATTCTACATTTTCACGAACACGTTCAACCTGAGTACGGGTCGCCAACGCCCCCATTCGGACACCTTCCTGCGAAGGATCACCCACCATCGTTGAAGCCAAACGCGCCGAGACAGCCTGCTGCACTTCACCCACCAGATTTTCAGGAACGAGAATACGGCGTACCGCCGTACATTTCTGACCGGCCTTCACGGTAATTTCCTTGGTGACTTCTTTGATAAAGAGTCCAAATTCCTCGGTATCCGGAGTAGCATGCAAACCTAGCACACTGGCATTCAGCGAGTCGGCTTCCAGATTGAATGGAACACTTTCTTCCAGAATTCGTGGATTACCCTTCAGGATCTTTCCGGTGTGCGCACTACCTGTAAAGGTGACCACATCTTCCGAGCCTACATGATCAATGATCCCACGACCCAAGCCACACACTAATTGCAAGGCTCCTTCCGGCAGAATATTGGATTCAACGATATCACGCACCATCACCTCCGTCAGGAAGCACGTGTATTCCGACGGCTTCACCAGTGCCGGAACACCTGCCATCAGGTTTACCGCGATCTTCTCAAGCATTCCCCAGATCGGGAAGTTAAAAGCATTGATGTGAACCGCAACTCCGCGTTTCGGCACCATGATGTGGTGTCCGATAAAAGTTCCTCCGCGTGACAATGGAGCAGCTACTCCATCCACATGGTAAGGAAGATCAGGGAACTGACGACGCAACGATGCATTTGCAAACAGGTTTCCGATTCCTCCTTCAATATCAATCCATGAATCGACCTTCGTGGCGCCGGTCCACGCACTCACCTGGTAATATTTTTCCTTTCGCTCCAGCAGGTAGAACGCCAACGCTTTCAACATACGTCCACGCTCCTGAAAGGTCATTTTGCGCAACTTCTCTCCACCTGTTCCTCTTCCGTATTCCAGAGCCGCTGCATAATCAATTCCGGCGCTGGATACCTCACCGATCTTGTCGCCGGTGATCGCATTGTACAAATTTGTCTCAACTCCTTCGCCATCAATCCACTGACCGCAAATATAGCTTTGATATCGTTGCATTTTTTCTTATTTTTACCTTGCTAAGATAGCCATTATTCCATGACTCCTGAAAAAGAAAACATCAACGTCTTCAGGGCTAATCTTATTGCCGAAACCGAAGAACACGGCGTTCAGTTCAAGCTGTACGAGAACCGCATTTTACATGTGGTGATCCCCCGTTTTCACAAGATCAAATGGAATATCATCGAGGCCGCTTACACCTTTCTTGACGCACATGGAGGCGGACGCTTCTACAACATTTATGAATTCAATTCCTTCGCCGATGTGGAACCCGAAATTCGCGAATGGGCGGCCGATACTTCCGGAAACAGATATACGCACACTGATGCCATTGTGATCGGAAGTCTTTCACAAAAGATCATCAGCGACTTCTACCTGCGCTTCAATCGCCCATCAAAACCAACACGCATCTTTTATTCTCTTGATAAAGCTGCTGAATGGACATTGGGGCAATTAGAAGAAATGACAGAATAATTCGCCATATTTAGGGGTTCAAAAATTAACCCTATGAAACGAATTTTGCCTGCATTTCTGCTCTCACTTATTCTCTTTGTTCAATCTGCATTTGCCGGTGGGCCGCCCGACGAAGGAATGTGGCTGCCACTTCTGCTGAAAGATTACAACTATGCGGAGATGCAGCGTTTGGGACTTAAACTGACTCCGGAGCAGATCTACGACGTCAACCACTCAAGTTTGAAGGATGCCGTTGTGCAACTGGGTGGCTTCTGTACTGCCGAGATCATTTCAAAAGAAGGACTACTACTGACCAATCATCACTGCGGATACGATGCGATTGCTTCCAGCAGTTCCGAAGAGCACAATTACCTTCGTGACGGCTTTTGGGCAGCTTCTCACGAGCAGGAAATTCCTATTGAAGGGTTGTATGTAAAGTTCCTGGTGAAAATGATCGACGTGACCGAACGTGTCCTGAACAAAGGAAAGGGAATGGATGAAAGCACTCGCCTGATGGCTGAAGCCGAAGAGGAAATGGCGATCGAAGCCGAGCTTTCCGAAGATGGAAAATACGAAGTGGATGTCGAACAAATGTTTGACGGCAATGCACGTTATGCCTTCGTTTATCAGTTGTATCATGACATCCGGCTGGTAGGGGCACCACCATCGTCGATCGGAAAGTTCGGAGGAGACACAGATAACTGGATGTGGCCACGACACACCGGAGATTTCTCCTTGCTGCGCATTTACGCTTCACCGGATAACCAACCGGCCAATTATGATCCGGCCAACGTGCCATTTATTCCCAGGCACTCGCTCCCGGTTTCAATGAAAGGGTTGAAGGAAGGCGATTTTACAATGATCATGGGGTACCCGGCAAGTACAACACGTTACCTGACTTCCAGCGAAGTGAAGACCACGAAAGAAGTGGAGGCTCCTTTAATGATCGATATCATAGGTAAGCGTCTCAAGATCATGAAGGCGGAAATGGACAAGGACGAGGGCGTTCGCATTCAACTGGCTTCCGAATATGCGTCGCTGGCCAATACCCACAAATATTACCAGGGACAGTTGCGGGGACTCAATAAATTCGATTTCATTACTGACCAGCAGAAAGCGGAAAAAGAATTGCAATCCTGGATCGACGCTGATCCGGACAGAAAGCAGACCTACGGAGATGTTCTGGGTGAAATTGCGGAGGTGCAGGAGGAATTCAAATCGACCGTGAAAGACAATCTGAACATGAATCTGGCAGGATTTTCTCCGAGCTTTATCGGACTAGGAATTTCTGCTTGGCGCCTGCACCGCACGCTTGAAAACGAATCCGCTTCCGATGAAGAAATTGATGCCCGCCTTGCAAATCTTTCTGAACAAGGTGCAGAATTGTTTCCGGCTTATTTGCCGTCAATGGAAGCGGAGATCCTGAAACTTGCTCTGGACGTGATGAAAAATAACATGTCCGAACAGGCTCAGATGGATCTTTTCTCTGACCCGCTCTACCTGAAAAAAGCCAAGGGATCCAACGAACGGTATGTGCAGATGATCATGAGCAAATCCATCCTGACCGATGAAGCTCGCCTGAGCAAATTCCTCGCGAAACCGTCCGCCAAGAAATTGAACAATGATCCAGGGGTCAAATATGTATTGAGCCTGATCAAACTCTTCCAAACAGGAATCAGCCCGTGGGCAGGAGCCATGAATCTACGCATGGAAAGTGCACGTCAGCTGTACATGAAAGCACTCATGGAAAAGGAGAATCGCAACTTCTACCCGGATGCCGATTTCACCATGCGTCTTACGTACGGCACCGTACAACCGTACAACAGCTGGGAAGGAAAGGCTTACAACACCTTTACCTATGCGAACGAGATCCTCGGGAAATACAAAGCTGGTGACGAAGAATTCGATGTGCCCGAGAAATTGCGCACGCTGATCAGCAACAAGGATTTCGGACAGTACGGGAACGCTGATGGTACAATGAATGTTTGCTTCCTGCACAACACGGACATCACCGGAGGAAATTCCGGAAGTCCGGTGATCAATGGCAACGGAGAGCTGGTAGGTTGTGCTTTCGATGGCAACTGGGAATCGATGACGAGCGACCTGTTCTGGCAGGATGAATATGTCCGTACAATCAGTGTTGATGTGCGCTACGTACTGTTCATTATCGACAAGTTTGCCGGTGCAGGCCACCTCATCGAAGAGATGGAACTGGTGAAGTAAATTCCGTACCTTACAGGAATGTTTCGTTTTGCAATCTTTAATCTCGTAGTGCTTATGGGAACACTTGCATTCGGCCAGTCACCCGATGAAAAAGTGGTGCTGGTCATTCACGGCGGTGCCGGAACCATTCTCAAAAAGAACATGACCCCTGAAAAAGAAACCGCTTACCGGGAAAAACTCACCGAAGCGCTTCAGGCGGGCTATTCGATCCTTCAGAAAAACGGAAACAGCGTAGAAGCCGTGCAGGCCGCCATTCACGTGATGGAAGATTCTCCCCTATTCAACGCGGGCAAAGGGGCGGTGTACACCAATGATGAAACCCAGGAAATGGATGCGTCGGTGATGAATGGTAAAGATCTGAACGCCGGTGCCGTAAGTGGCGTCACAACCATCCGGAATCCGATTGATGCGGCCATCGCTGTGATGAATCAATCGGAGCACGTGATGCTAACCGGAAAAGGAGCCGAAGAATTTGCAAAGATTAAGGGACTGACCATTGTCGACACCTCCTACTTCCGCAGCGACGTTCGACTTCAGCAACTGCGCCGTGTGAAGGAGCAGGAAAAGATGCAGCTCGACCACGACGGTGACCGGGGAGAATTTGACGGCTCCGAAAACGAATTCAATATCGACTATATCGAAGATAAAAAGTACGGTACGGTTGGCGCTGTTGCCCTTGATAACGAAGGGAACCTGGCAGCTGGAACCTCAACCGGCGGTATGACGAACAAACGGTACAACCGGGTTGGTGATTCTCCGATCATTGGTGCCGGAACTTATGCCGATAATGCCTTTTGCGGAGTTTCCTGTACCGGACATGGCGAGTACTTTATCCGCAAAGTGGTGGCGTATGACGTCATCGCTCTGATGAACTACAAAGGATTAAGTCTGGAGGAAGCTTCACAGGAAGTCATCGACAAGCAATCCGATTTCGGTGGAAAAGGCGGACTCATCGCACTGGATCACGAAGGAAAGGTCGCAATGCCTTTCAATACCGCAGGTATGTATCGCGGCTATATCACGGCCAGCGGAAAAATCTATATCGGAATCTACGGAGAGTAATCGAAACTCAGGCGAAATGCATTCGCGCCTGTTCCAAAGCTTCCGTGAACGCATCGATCTTCTCAATGGAAACATGGTCCATCACAACAACCTTGTACCAGGATGGTTCATGATGATTGTCGGGAACCAATCCGTAAGACATCGCCAACTCCTGCGGAACAAACTTGCTTTTGATCGCTACAATATTGCTGTACGGATTTCGATAATACTCGACGCCCTGGGCATCCAGTTTTCCGCACAACCATTCCGTCCGTCGTTGCAAAATGAAGATCTTCTCCATCCACTCATTCGGACCGTATTTCGAAAGGATCATCCAAATGGATATTGCGTTAGCTCCTGATCGACTTCCGATCAGTGTACTGTCCTCTCCCTCCACGTAACTTGCTTCCTTGGTAACAGCATATTGCATGTAGCCTTTACGAATCAGAAAAATGCCCGTCCCGTAAGGTGCCTGCGCCATTTTGTGCGCATCCATGGTGACCGAAGAAACATCTTTATTCGCAAAATTTAACGGGTTTTCACGGTTTGAAAATGGATAATAGAATCCTCCGAATGCCGCATCCAAATGAATTCTGTATTCCATTCCGCTGTCTTCAAGAGCGCTCACATAAGTCGATACGGGATCCACGGAACCGAACATCGTAGTCATCATATTGGCCACGACAATGCAATAGCGAACACCGGCTTTTGAAGCCTCTTCCAATTGTGCCCGGACATCTGCTTCCCGGATTTCCATATCCTCATTTTTCACCGGCACGAAACGGATCGGAAGATTGAGCAGGTTTGCCCCTTTCGCCATGGAATAATGCGAATGCTCACTGCAAAGAATCATGATCTCCTCATGCCTTGCTCCGAACTCCCGGATAAAATAATTGCGGTAGATCCACATCGCCTGAATATTGGCCTCGGTACCTCCCGATGCCACATAGCCATCGCAAGACTCCGGCTCTGCATTCATAATTGACTCGGCACAAATGCGGATGACCTCCCGCTCCAATTCATGCGTCCCTGCAAAAAAGGGCTCCGACGCTGCCAGGGTATGGCATCCGATATGATTGGGATTGCTGACCATTGTGGTCAGAAACGGGGCATCCTTCAAGATCTTATCATCCCTCGAAAAGACCTTGGGATCAAGGTATGATGCCGGAATACCAATGACATTTTCCCGGTAATAGTTCTTATTCGCCTCAAGTGCCTCAAATACCCTGTTACGGATTTCTTCCTGTTGGATCTTCTTCCACATCATCCTCTACGCTTTTGTTTTTGCAAAGGACGGAAAAGGGAAGGCTCCAAACCATGACTTTGGTCACCTGAAAAAGGAATCGTTAAAGGGCAAATTCCAATTGCGCTGCATTGTCGCGGATCCACTGAAGTTCACTTCGGATCTCATCCGCATCAAACGAAGTCACCAATTTCATCCGGTGTTCCTTGAAATGTGCAATTCCCTTGAAATAATTGGTATAGTGGCGTTTCATCTCGGCAATGCCCAATGTCTTGCCCTTCCATTTGATGCTCATTTCGAAGTGCTGAATGCAGGCATCCACACGATCCTCCACAGATGGAGCGGGAAGTACCTCTCCGGTTTTCATGTAGTGCTTGATCTCGTTAAAAATCCATGGATAACCGATACTGGCCCGACCAATCATGATACCATCCACACCGAAGCGCTCCTTATATTCCACCGCCTTTTGCGGAGAATCAATATCCCCGTTTCCGAAAACCGGGATCTTCATGCGCGGATTATTTTTGACTGCTGCAATCAACGACCAGTCAGCATCCCCCTTGTACATCTGTTTTCTCGTCCGACCATGAATAGAAATTGCTTCAATTCCAACATCCTGCAAACGCTCGGCAACCTCAACAATGTACTTTGTCTGGTCATCCCAGCCCAATCGTGTTTTCACAGTAACAGGTAGTTGCGTGGTCTTCACGATCTCCTCAGTCATCTTCACCATTTTGGGAATGTCCTGCAGAATTCCGGCTCCAGCTCCCTTACACGCCACCTTTTTCACCGGACAGCCGTAGTTGATGTCCAGAATATCCGGATTCGCCCCTTCCACAATTTCCGCAGTCTGACGCATGGAATCGATCTCCGAGCCGAAGATCTGAATACCTATAGGGCGTTCATATTCAAAGATGTCCAGTTTCTGCACGCTCTTCGCCGCATCTCGGATAAGACCTTCGGAGGAAATGAACTCTGTAAACATCAGGTCGGCACCATGCTGTTTGCACAAAGCCCTGAACGGCGGATCGCTGACGTCTTCCATTGGTGCCAGCAGCAACGGAAAATCCCCCAATTCAATATCCCTGATCTTAACCATGGCTGCAAAGATACGGCGAATTTGACAGATGCTGAGCGAAAATTCGTATCTTTACTATATAGCGTTATACGTTGATTTTCATGGCTTTCCTACCTGAAATGACCGAATTTATTCTCCCGCGAAGGAACGAAAAACGTTTCATTGCATGGCAGGGAATGTTGTTTCTCGCCCAGGGACTATTCTCTTTGCTTCCTGTAGTTCTCACGGGCACAGGTCCGGACTATTTTGGTGCTTTGTTCGGGATTCAGTGCATTTTGGCCTCCACTGCCGTACTTGTTCCGCAGCTTTTCAATCTTCCGGACAACTACCACCTGCTTCCTTTTTTCGCGACCGGTTCATGTGCTCTGGCCATCTATTCGCAAGCGGTTCATCCGGGAGTCTTGTTATTCCTGATTCCCTGGATTCTGAATGTGACGCTGGGAGAGCGACGCCGGTGTTACAATCAATATTACCTCGTCGCCTTCATGGTCTTCACAATGGGTGTTCTTTCGATCAGTGTATTGTATTTCCCCGATTCCGGCTTCCCCAATTCGCACGTTGCACTGATATTCTCAGGAGGCCTTTTGCTAAGCGTCCTGCAAACGATGCTTCTCATTGGTGAACTGCAGGGAGAACGCGCACCTATGAAGAAAGTGAAAAAGTCAAAAGTGAACTCCGATTCGTTGGAAACTGCCATTCAATCGATCCTGGCCGCTGAAAACAACCTTGAGAATACGCTCTGGCGCGTCTCACAGAAATGCATTCCTTTGCTCGGACTGGAAGATTGCGTGATCTACCTCTACCGGGAGGAAGACGATACACTTGTACAGGTTGCAGCATACGGAAATAAGGCCCCGGGCGGAAGTGAAATTGTTTTATCGCCTATCGAGATCAGGCCCGGGAAGGGTGTGGTGGGCACCTGTTTTGCATCGGGAAAAGCGCTGCGCATCAATGACCTGAGCACGTTTGAAGGGTATATCGTGGATGACGCTCCCCGGAATTCAGAACTGGCAGTTCCCATTCTGAGCAAAGGTCGCGTAGTAGGCGTCATCGACTCCGAGCACACGAAAAGAGACTTTTTTTCAAAAGATCACGAACATGCCTTTGAACTACTGGCAGAATTCTGCGGGGAGCAATATGCCGCAAACTGGGGAGCCTACTAATTGTCGATGTCAATATCTGACTTCTTCGAATCTTCTGCTTCCTTTTTCCACTTGTTCAACACTTTATTGATTCGGGTGTCTTTTTTCGGCTGACGCTCCTTCACTACCGGTTCTACTTGCTCGGTCGGATTGAATTCAATGATCAGCTCCTCATGTGCCTTGTTGGTTTTTACAAATTCCCGGACTGTAGTATCCTTTTTGAACAAACCGAAATCCGACTTGAGCATGGATTTCAGATTTTCCTTCTCCTGCTTGTTATATTCCTTCGTATGCGCCTTTCTTGATTCCGTATCCCATTCGATGCTCGGATTATCAAGGTCTCCGTGCATGCGCATGAAAATATGGAAGCCCAGTCCGTCGTCCTGAATCACTCCGAATTCACTTTCTTCCCTACGTTTGAGATCACGGAAATAAAACCCGAAGCGGTAATCGATCTTATTTGCAAAACTATGATTGCCCGACAAGTCAATATCCAGTGCCGAAGATTCGATCTTCATGGAAGGAATCACCAGCATTTCATCGCGGATCAGGAGCGTGTTAGTCAGTCGCTCGAATCGCAGATCTTTCAGCTTTTTTCCCAGATCATTGATCTCTTCCTTCTTGAGTGCCAGACGCAACGAGCCCACTGTTTTCAGACTGGCAATGATCGCATCAAAGGTTTCTACATTCTTCAGTCGTCCGTTGTCTATCTGGATTCCGACCCGGGCCACGATCGACTTGGAGATAATGCCGTTGCGCAGGTCAAATAAAGCTTCAAAATCAATATTGGCCTGAGCGTCACCTTCAATGTTATCACTCTTGATCACGTTTTGCTTGAAGTTCTCCCATTCATGAAACAACTTCCTGAAGTTGATATTGTTCGAAGCTACCTGACTGGTGATCCGGAAAATTTCGGGCGATTCTTCATGAATTGTCAGCGATCCCACGGCTTCGGCACCTCCTGTACGTACGGCCAGTTTCGGGAAATGCATTATTCTTCCGTTGATTGTCATGTTTCCCCGAAGACCTTCAAAGGTGTGCTTCGAGTAGATCATTTTTTCCACATCGAGGTACACTTCACCATTGATATCGTTAGGTAAAACGAAGGCCCGGTTCTTCATGACCTTTTCTTCCTTTGTTTCCGTTCCGAGATCCTCATCAATGTTAATTCGCTTGCTTTTGATATCAACATTGGCAACCAGGGCTCCCGTTCCTCCAAAATATGGGACGAGTTCACGGAACACCCCATTCAGGCGGAAATCCGAAGAGCCAAGTTTCAAGGTCACGTTTTCCATTCCGACCTC
>JBNKYR010000106.1:0-12223 GCA_050300995.1 Crocinitomicaceae bacterium
GTCAAACGAACAACAGGCATGCGGTATTTGTCGGCAAAATCGCTGGCGAATTTTCGGAAAATCAGATGGATGTCACCGTCACGCTTGCGCAATGGAGGGAGAGCAATGGGAACGGTGCTCAAGCGGTAAAATAAGTCTTCACGGAATTTCCCGGAAGCAATCGCCCGCTGCATGTTCTCATTGGTTGCGGCCACAACCCGAACGTTGGTCTTCAGAACTTTGGAAGATCCCACACGAATGAACTCGCCGGTTTCCAAAACACGAAGCAGTCGCACCTGAGTCTGCATCGGGAGTTCGGCTACTTCATCCAGAAAAATGGTTCCGCCGTCAGCTACCTCAAAATAACCTTTTCGGCTACCGGCAGCTCCGGTAAAAGCTCCTTTTTCGTGGCCAAAGAGTTCGGAATCGATTGTGCCTTCGGGAATTGCTCCACAGTTTACGGCAATGTATTCACCGTGCTTTCGCGAACTGAGCTGATGAATGACCTGCGGAATGATCTCTTTACCGGTTCCACTTTCTCCGGTCACAAGCACGGTAATGTCCGTTGGAGCTACCTGTACTGCAACCTCAAGTGCCCGGTTCAACAGGGGGGCATTCCCGATGATCCCAAATCGCTGTTTTACCTGTTGTAAGTCCATGTGTTAAAGCTTTTCAACGACCTCACCAATCAAGGTGGCAGCCGTACATTCATTGATACGCACCATCACGTAATCACCCGGTTGGAGGTCTCCTTTCGGAAATACGACCATCGTATTCTGGTCGTTTCGACCGGACAGATGTTCCTCCGACTTTTTCGAGACTCCCTCGATCAGTACTTTCTGTGTTTTTCCTACGAAACGCTGATTGGCCAACAGGGAGTGTTCCGATTGTCTTTGGATGATCTCCGTCAGACGACGTCCTTTTACCTCTTCGGGAACGTTGTCCTCAAAGCGTCGTTCGGCAAGCGTTTTCGGACGTTCGGAATATTTGTACATATACGCAAAGTCCCATTTAACCTCGTCCATCAGTGAGAGTGTATCCTGGTGCTCTTCTTCTGTTTCATCGCAGAAACCGGCAATAACATCCGTGGAGATGGCACAATCCGGAATAATTCTGCGGATCGCCGCAATCCTTCCAAGGTACCATTCGCGCGTATAACTGCGGTTCATGCGTGTCAACACATCGTCGTTACCGGATTGAACCGGAAGGTGGATGTAGTTGCAAATGTTTTCGTGCTTCGCGATCACTTCCAGTACTTCGTCCGTCATGTCTTTCGGATGTGAAGTGGAGAAGCGAATCCGCAAAAGGGGAGATACCTGGGCCACCATTTCCAATAGCTGAGCAAAGTTGGTGGTTGGCTTATCCGCATCTTTGATCTCTCCTTTGGATGTCATATTCCAGCGGTAAGAGTCAACATTCTGACCGAGCAATGTCACTTCACGGTACCCGAGGTCGAACAACTCTTTGCATTCTTTGACGATCGTTTCAGGGTCACGCGATCGTTCCCGACCCCGTGTAAATGGTACTACGCAAAATGAGCACATGTTATCGCAGCCACGTGTGATCGAAACAAAACTGGTGACGCCGTTCTTGTCCAGACGCACGGGTGAGATATCTGCATAAGTTTCTTCCCGCGACAACAATACGTTGACCGCTCGCTGCCCACCTTCAACTTCATTGATCAGGCCGGGAAGGTCACGATAGGCGTCCGGACCTGCCACCAGATCCACGAGCTTTTCTTCTTCAAGCAAGTTGGTCTTCAGACGCTCGGCCATGCATCCGAGGATTCCGACTACGAGGTCGGGTTGGCGCTTTTTGCGTTTTTTGAAATTGGTGAGTCGGCTACGTACCCGAGATTCGGCATTTTCACGGATGGAGCAGGTGTTGATCAGTACAATATCTGCTTCTTCCACATCGGAAGTAGTGATGTAGCCATTTTCGGTAAGAATCGAAGCGACAACTTCACTGTCCGCAAAGTTCATGGCGCAACCGTAGCTTTCCAGGTATAATTTCTTTCCTGTGGCGTTTGCTACAGGTTCCATCATCGTCGCTTCACCCTGGCGACTTTCATCCATCTCCTTATTTAGTGTCAAACGGTCCGTCATAAATCTGAATCAGGCTACAAAAGTACACAAATTTCGAAGGGTGTCAAAATGGCAGATTTTATTTTGAGTGACTCAGGACCGAATTCCTTTAACCTATGGTTAAAGAGGAATGCCCAAATCGGAAACCGAAACATTTTCTGACGAACTTTCGTTGTGTATTGTAATTAAATGCTCTTACTTTGCACTTCGATTTTTGGAGCCGCGAGCCTGAAAAGTAGTTGTTTGGACTATAAAACTTGCAGATAATATGGCGAAAAACCTTGTGATCGTTGAGTCACCTGCCAAAGCTAAAACCATCGAAAATTATCTCGGAAAGGACTTTATTGTAAAGTCGAGTTTCGGGCATGTACGCGACCTTGTGAAGAAAGGTGAGGCGATCGATGTAGAGAATAATTTCACACCGAAATACGAGGTGTCACCGGATAAGAAACAGGTAGTTTCGGAACTCAAAAAACTGGTAAAGGAAGTCGATACGGTTTGGCTTGCGACGGATGAGGACCGTGAAGGAGAAGCCATTTCATGGCACCTGTATGAGACCCTGGGACTCGACTCGAAAGATACACGCCGTATTACATTCAATGAGATTACCAAGAACGCCATTCTGAAGGCAATTGAATCACCACGCTCTATTAATAAGGAGTTGGTGGATGCTCAGCAAGCCAGAAGAATCCTCGATCGTTTGGTGGGCTATGAGCTCTCTCCGGTTTTGTGGCGAAAAGTACGTCCGAGTTTGTCTGCAGGTCGTGTGCAATCTGTTGCGGTAAAATTGATCGTTGAACGGGAAAAGGAAATTGAAAGGTTCCATTCGGAAACCTTTTATAAGGTCAACGGCTTGTTTACCACCACAAAAGGAAAGATCAAGGCAGAGGGTGGAAAGAATCTCAAAGAAGAATCGGAAGTTGAGGCTTTGTTGGCTTCATGTAGCAATGCACAATTCAAAGTAGCGGATGTAACCCGCAAGCCGGCCACGAAAAAACCGGTAGCGCCGTTTACGACGTCCACACTCCAGCAGGAGGCCAGTTTGAAACTTGGCTTTTCCGTATCCAGAACAATGTCTGTCGCACAGCGTCTTTACGAAGGTGGGCAGATCACTTATATGCGTACCGATTCCGTGAACTTGTCGGAGACAGCGATCAACGGTGCGAAAGATGAAATTTCAAAAGCGTACGGTACCGAATATTCGAATCCGACCCGTTATGTAACAAAAGGAGTTGGAGCTCAGGAAGCGCACGAGGCGATTCGTCCGACCGATTTTGCGACACATTCAATTTCTGCAGATCGGGATGAAGAACGTTTGTACGATCTGATCTGGAAGCGTGCAATCTCTTCGCAAATGTCGGACGCACAACTCGAGCGTACCACAATTCGTTTGGAAGCTGCCGGTGTGGAAGAAGAATTCCTTGCAAAAGGCGAGGTGATCAAGTTTGATGGGTTCCTGAAAGTATACCTGGAGAGTTCGGTTGAAGAGGAAGATGAAGAGGGTGACGAATCCGGATTGCTCCCTGCCGTTGAAGTCGGTGAAGATGTGGAAACAGATGAGATTCGGGTGACGCAGCGTTTTACCCGGCCGCCATCCCGCTATGTGGAAGCGTCCCTGGTGAAGAAACTGGAAAGCCTTGGAATCGGGCGTCCGTCGACGTATGCACCGACAATCACTACGATTCAGAAACGGGGGTACGTTGAAAAACCGGACCGTGAAGGAACAGAGCGGAAGTATGCACAATGGGTGCTTTCAAAAGGTTCCGTTGATAAGACGATCCTGACCGAAGTAACCGGTCGTGAAAAGAATAAGCTCGCACCAACAGATATCGGTATTGTAGTGACGGAATTCCTTTCTGAACATTTCGAAAAGATCATGGATTACGGATTCACTGCACAGGTGGAGAAGGAGTTTGATGAGATTGCACGGGGAATGATGGAGTGGACCAATATGATCCGCAATTTCTATTCGCCTTTCCACGAGGATGTCGAGGATACATTGGAGCATTCGGAGCGTGCTACCGGAGAGCGTGAACTGGGTGTGCACCCGGTGAGTGGTCGGAGGGTAATTGCACGGATCGGACGTTTCGGGCCGATGATCCAGATCGGAGATGAGCAGGTGGACGGTGAGAAGCCGGAATTTGCTTCTTTGCGTCCGAATCAGTCGATCAATTCGATTACACTGGATGATGCCCTGGAGTTGTTCAAGTTGCCGAGAACTCTTGGAGAATACGAGGGGCAGGCAGTGAAAGCAAATATCGGTCGCTTCGGCCCGTATGTTCAGCTGGGTAAACTGTTCGCTTCCATTCCTGCAGAAGAGGATCCGATGCAGATCACATTTGATCGGGCTGTTGAATTGATTGAAGCCAAGAAGGAAGAAGACGCGAAAAAAGTGATCAAAACGTTCCCGGAAAATGAAGAAGTAGTCTTGCTGAACGGTCGTTGGGGGCCCTTCCTGAAGATTGGCAAGAAAAACTTCAAACTTCCGAAAGGGGTGGTTCCGGAAGATCTTTCGCTCGAAGAGTGCATTGAGATTTCCAACAATCAACCGGCTCCACGACGCGGGAAAAAGTAACCCGAAGTTATTAACGATTCTCCTTTCATAGCTTTTCCGGGTCCATTTCGGTGAGGGAAGTATTTGGTCTATTTTTGATCAAAATAAAGCCATGAAAGACCTTTCGATCTATTTCAGGGAAGTTGAATTGCCGGGCAGCTATGAGAAAGGAACGCTCGGAGCGTACATCGACACACATGATGCTTCCGGTTTTCCGGAGATCAAACGGCACAGTGTAGCGATCCTGAGTGTGCCTGAATATCGCAATAGTCCGGTGGCTTTTGAATCCGTAAATGATACTTTTCGGGAAGATCTTTATGCGCTTCACCTCGGCGACAGTTGGACCCGGAACATCTACGACCTTGGGATTATTTCTCCCGGAGAAAAAATTGAGGATACCTACTTTGCAGTCGCACAGGTGGTGTCTGAATTGATTCGTAACGAAGTGATACCGGTGATCATCGGTGGAGGACAGGACCTCACGCTTGCATGTTACAAAGGATTTGAATCGCTTGAGCAGATGATGAACATCTGTGCGGTGGACAACCGCCTGGATGTGGGGGAACCGAACGGCCTGGTGAACTCGGATGGTTATGTCAGTCATTTGCTCATGCAACGGCCATGCTACCTTTTTAATTATACCAATATAGGAATGCAGCGCCCGCTGGTTCCGAAAAAGGAGTACGACCTTTTTGAAAAGCTCTACTTCGATATTTGTCGCCTCGGTGAGTTCAATGCGGATTTTCGCATAGCAGAACCTTACCTGCGTAATTCCGATCTGCTGTCCATTGATTTCAATAGTATCAAAAGTTCGGATTCTGATCCTTCGCGCTATAACAATGCCAACGGTTTGCGGGCTGATCAGATCTGTCAGATCGCCCGTTATGCTGGGATCAGTGATAAGATGAGTTGTCTCGGCATCTTTGATGTTCTTCCCGGGCAGGGGGCAGTTGCATGTAATTTACTTGCGCAGATCATTTGGTACTTCCTCGATGGAGTGTCGCAGCGTGTCGGTGATTTTCCGATGGGAACCAAAAAGAACTACACCAAATTCCATGTGCATCTGGATGATTTTGATGATGATCTCGTCTTCTACAAGAGTGACAAATCCAGTCGCTGGTGGCTGGAGGTGAAATATCTTTCACGCGACAACAAAAAGTACGAAAGACACTGCATGGTTCCCTGTAACCAGGAGGATTATGAACAGGCACTGGAAAACGTGATTCCCGATCTTTGGTGGCGCACGCTTCAAAAGCTCAGCTAGGGCGCCTTTATCAGCATTAAAAGGGTGGAAGACACAATCTGACGTTTTTTTGAACATTGATGTTAAAAAGTTTCTGTTTCAAAGAAAATTATCTATTTTAGTCCCCTGATAAGAGTGTCCTGATGTTACGGTATTCACCGTTACACGGGAAAAACGAATAGCTATTTATGAGACAGAAACTTCTACTTGTATCAATTTTTGTTATTGGCTTTATTGGTCTTTCGACTGCTCAACAAGACATGTTGATCACTCATTTTATGTACAATAAGATGGCAGTGAATCCTGGTGAGACAGGAATTGATGGTGGCAGAGGAAGTATTTGCGGTGTGACCATGTACCGTAATCAGTGGGACAAAGTAAACGGAGCTCCGAATTCGGCATTGTTGAATGTGGAAGCAAACCTGAGCCACATCAGCCCATGGTTGAGTGGTATTGGAATTTCTTACTACCACGACGAGATTGCATTTACCCGTCAGAATACTGCCGCATTGAACTATTCCTATCCTTTGCAGATTGGTAATGCCGGTGTATTGGGAATTGGTATTGGTCTCGGAATGGTTAATATCTCAATGAATCCTGAGTGGGTTCCGCCAACAACGTTGAACGATGCTTCGCTTCCGTCGGCGTTCTCAAACACGAAGTTTGACATGAACTTCGGTTTGTACTTCAAAGGAGATCAGGATTACTATGTAGGAATTTCATCAACTCACCTTTCTCAGTCAGCGCTTACTGACAAAGACAATACGGTGAACCCAACAACCTATAACACTGCCCGCCACTATTACATTCTCGGTGGAAAATCTTTCCGTAACATTGGTGGCTCCGAAGGAGATCTCGAAGGAAACGTGATGATGCGTACAGACTTCGTGAAGTTTTCCGCAGACATCAATGCACGTTATATCTGGAAGCAGAAGTTGTATGGAGGGTTGACTTACCGTACAAGTGACGCGGTATCCATTATGCTTGGTTACAGCCCGATCAGAAACTTTACCGTGGGTTATTCTTATGACATTACGGTGAACAGATTGTCGAGCATTTCGAAAGGTTCACACGAGATTCTTTTGAAGTATTGTTACCATTTACCGCCGATTCCAATCCAAACGTCAAAACACCCACGTTGGTTGTAAAAGTTATTTTTTTTTAAAATATTTGTAACCATCGAGGCCGACTATCCGTTATATCGAAGAGAAAAATAGATCCTGTAAGTTGTTAAAAAGATATCCGGAAGTATAAAAAGAGGTAGAATGAAAAGATTATTGTTTTTTGCTGTAGTTGGCATTGTGCTGGCTTCATGTAGTTCAAGGACTGGACATCTTACAGGTGTGATGGGGCGACCGGTCTATCATCCTCAGATACCAATGGGGATGGTATACATACCTGCAGGAGGATACCAGATGGGGGAGAATGATGGGGATATGCCGTTTTTGCATCAGACAAGAGCAAAGACAGTTTCCGTTCAGGCCTTTTATATGGACCAGACGGAAATTTCCAACAACGAGTACCGTCAGTTTGTAGTGTGGGTGCGTGACTCAATCGCTCGTGATAAAATCTATTACGGATTGGAAGACGATGATGATGCGAGCCGTTACATCAATTACAATGACATGTACTTCGATGAAGGTGCACTTGACTGGGCTGAATACGATCCTTCAGATCGTGAATTGAACCGTACTATCTTTTCGTTGAATTGGGACCGACGATTCTATTATGACGATCCTGAACTTGTTCCGATTCTTGCAGATATGTACTATCCGCAGCCACAGCGTTTTTACAAGCGTCGTGAGATCGATACACGTAAATTGATGTTCCGTTATTACTGGATTGATTACGTGGAAGCTGCACGTAGAGGACGAATCAACATTACACCAAATGGTTACGATAGCCAGGGGAATAAACTCGTTCCGGAACACCGTGAACTGGATACCCCTCCACATCCATTTACTGAAGAGCCTCAGGGACAGGATCTGGATTTGAGTAATGGTATCAACAAGATTGGTCAAAGCAATGCGATTCGTGGACACGCGAACCGTCAGCGCTTTATCATTGACGAGATTATCAATGTTTATCCGGATACACTGTGCTGGGTGCGTGATTTCACGTATTCCTTCCACGATCCGATGACAAACATGTATTTCTGGCACCCGGCTTACGACAACTATCCTGTTGTTGGTGTTACCTGGGTACAGGCGAAGGCATTCTCCGTTTGGAGAACTCAATTGCTCAACACATGGTTGGTAGCGATGGGAGACCTTTATGTACAGGATTTCCGTTTGCCAACAGAGGCTGAATGGGAGCGCGCTTCGCGTGGTGACCTTCAGTTGTCTCAATACCCTTGGGGTGGACCTTATATCCGTAACGAATCAGGATGTTTCCTCGGAAACTTCAAGCCAATGCGTGGTCGTTATTTCGAGGATGGTGGTTTCCACACAGTGAAAGTATTCTCATACAACCCGAATGGATGGGGCTTGTATTGTATGGCCGGTAACGTTGCCGAATGGTGCGAAACTGCGTACGATGAGTCTATGTATGAGTTCTCACATGATTTGAACACTGAATACCGATACAATGCTATGGATTGGGATCCACCTTCAATGAAGCGTAAAGTGATCCGTGGAGGTTCATGGAAGGATATCGGTTACTATCTGAGAAACGGAACTCGTACATACGAGTATCAGGATACTGCCAAGTCTTACATCGGTTTCCGAAATGTAATGACACACCTTGGACGTGGAGGTCGTGACTTCACGAAAGAAGGAGGCGAAGAAGTTCGAAGCGACATCCAATTGCGCTAAGAATAACAACAAACAAACAGTAGTATTTATTAAACCTAAAAAACAAGGAAAACTATGAAACCAGGAAGTAAAGGATGGAAAAAATTTATGGCCAAGCTGTACGGAATCGGTGCCTCTGTCGTTATCGTTGGAGCACTCTTCAAAATCCAGCACTGGCCAGGGGCGGGACCGATGCTTATCGCAGGTCTGGGAACAGAGGCGGTTATCTTCTTCTTCTCCGCATTTGAACCGATTCACGAGGATCCAAACTGGGAATTGGTATACCCTGAATTGGCTCTCGGACATTCAGATGAGTTGGATCACGAATCAATTCCTGCGAAGAGCGGAGGACGTGGTACTGGTATTACCGATCAATTGGACAAAATGCTTGAAGAAGCTAAGATTGATGGTGAATTGCTTGAGCGTCTCGGTGACGGTATGAGAACACTCGGTGAGAATGCAGCTCAATTGAAGGGTGTAACTTCTGCTGCGGCTGCAACTGATTCTTACGTAAGTAGCCTTCAGGCTGCATCTGATAAGGTTTCAAGCCTTTCTGATGCTTACGAAAAAGCGTCTGTTGCTATTTCCGGAATGACTTCATCTCAGGAAGAAGGACAATCATTCGGAGAGCAAATGCAGAAGGTTTCCAAGAACCTCGCTGCACTGAATAATGTGTATGAATTGCAATTGAAAGGATCTTCTGCTCACCTGGAAGCTACTGAGAAATTCCAGTCTCAGGTTGCTGACATGATGAAGAATCTTTCTGATTCGGTTGAAGATACTCGTCTGTACAAAGAAAACATGGCGATGTTGTCTCAGAACCTGACAGACCTCAATACAGTTTATGGTAATATGTTGAAAGCTATGACGATCTCCCGAGGATAACAGTTCGCTGTTACTTTAAGGAGGTTAGACATTAAATGAATTGACAACAATTAAATTTAATTAATCATGGCAGGAGGTAAAGAAACCCCGAGGCAGAAGATGATCGGTATGATGTACCTGGTACTCACCGCTCTTCTCGCCCTCAACGTATCCAAAGCTGTCCTCGATGCATTCGTAGCGATTGAGGAAAATATTCAAAAAGCGAATATTGTACAGGCAGACCGCGGTAACGGATTTTACGATGATGTAAAGTCTGAGATTGCGGCTACCAAAGGTGCCGATCAGGCAGCTAAAAAGAAGAAACTCGAGTATGTATTGTCTCAGATGGATAAGATCGACAAGATTACTGTCGATATGATCAAGTTTACAGATGAGCTGAAACTGGAGATTCTGAAAGCTGCAGGTGAGGCGACAGAAACATACAAGGATAAGGATCACGCTACTCTGATGTGGAAAAAGCAGGAAGGAGTAAAGCCGATTCGTATGAACTGTATGGCTGTTGAAGGGAAAGATAAGTACGACGAACCTATGCACGTTATGGGAATCGCCGACGATATCAAGAACCCTACAGGAAAAGGAGCTGAATTGTGGAAGCGCATGAATGAGTTCCGATCTCAGATCGTTGAGCTTGCAGGATCTTACCAGATGCCAGGTTCCGAAAAATCGTTCAGCATTAAGCCTTCAGCGATCAATGATTATGAAACCAATCAGGACCTTGCAAAGAAGGTATCTAAAATGGTGGAAGGATCAAAAGCAAACCTGAAGGAAGACCGTCAGGTATTGATTGATCTTTACATGATGTTGACGAAACTTGAGAAGAACGATGTTCATGACATGGAAGGCGTTCACTGGGTAGGGATGACATTCGACCACGCTCCATTGGTAGCAGGGGTTGCAGCGTTGTCTTCACTTCAGCAGGATATCCTTTCTGCACGTGCGTTGGCACTTGCGAATTACAAGGCGAAAGTATCTACCGGTGAATACAGCTTCAACAAGATCCAGCCATTGGCATACGGACCTTCTGTAGCGAACACTGGTGATGATGTTGAGATTCAGGTAATGATGGCCGCTTTCGATTCCGATAACCAACCTAAGGTAACTATTGACCAGGGTGGTGACGTTTCTTATCCAGGAAACGGACAGGGTATCGTTAAAGTGAAAGCTGGTGGATCTACTATGACGCTGACTGGTACCGTGACTATTAAAAATAAGTCAGGTGTTCCAAAGACAGAGAAGTGGGAGAAGGAAATCATTATTATGAAGCCTTCGGGAGCAATCGAATTGCCTGAATTGAATGTACTTTACCGTGGATATGATAACAAGGTAGAAGCAACGGCTTCCGGTTATGATAAAACAATCCTCAGTGGTACAGGAGTGAGTATCAGCGGTGGTGGTCCTTATGTTGTAAAACCAACAGGATCCGGTCGTGAAGCTTATTTGTCTGTATCTGGTAAAAGTACTGCTTCAGGTAAAACTGTTCAGTTGAAGAAGGTGAAGTACCGTGTAAGTAACTTGCCTGACCCTGAATTGTACTGGGGTGCTGCGAAGAGTGGTACGAAAGGATCCAAGGCGGAAACCAAGCTGTTTGCGAAGTATCCACCTGAAATTCCATTGAATGCTTCTTTCACGATCAAGTCGTGGGAATGTAGCGTACCTGGTGCGGCTCGCCCTGTAATGGGTACTGGAGGAAATATTTCTGCAGCGCAAGGATTGATCCGTGCAGCTCCTCCGGGCAGTCAAATTAGCTTCATCTGTACAGTAGTTGGTCCGGATGGAATCTCGCGTAAGAAAGCAGGTTCCTTTAAAATTTAAAGCAACTAAAAACGGAAGTTATGAAGAGTCTATTAATTGGTGTAGTTGGAGTTTTCTTCATCGGTACCACTGGGTTTAGCCAGCAACAAGAAGAGATCAATGGCGGTCCGGTAAACGTACCTACGGATGGAATTATCGATGGGGTGTTTATCCAGGAGCACATTCCTACCAAGCGTATGATCCCTTATGAGTTCGTGCGTGAAGCGGATGCGATCTGGAGTAAGCGTGTTTGGGAGTTTATAGACCTTCGTGAAAAGATCAATCTGAATCTTTACTATCCGTTGGATGAGATCACTCCTTATGGAACATGGGTGCGTAACTCGCGCCGTTGGAGCTTGTGGACGATTATCAGACAGCATGTAATGAACGGTGATCTTCGGGTGTTCTCGCCTTACGATCCGCTGAGCTTTGGTTTGGGGAAAAAGGACGGTTACGAATTGAAGTATCCGATTGATCCGCAGCCAGGACTTACGTTCTTTACGGATTCTGCTTTCCGTTCGGACATGACCTACTACCTTGGACAGTTGGGACCTCAGAGTGATATCCCGCTGACTGATGAGTACGGTGATCCGATCGTTATTACATTGCCTGACGGAACCCAGGAGTTTAAGTATCCACCGCGTGATACACTCTGGTATACTTCAAAAGATATTATCCAGTATCGTTTGAAAGAAGACTGGTTCTTTGATAAGGAGAGATCTGTACTGGATGTTCGAATCATCGCTATGGCGCCGGTTGTTTACAGCACGGAAGTTGACGCGAATGGTATAACGAGCATCAGTGGTACGAAAGAGCTTTTCTGGTTGTATTTCCCGCACTGCCGTTTTGTATTCAATAACTACTTTGTGTACAACAACAAGAACGATGCGCAATG
>JBNKYR010000107.1:0-12159 GCA_050300995.1 Crocinitomicaceae bacterium
TTGGCTTATCGCTACCTTCTTCTTCTCCATTCGGGTCTACAATGCCATCACCGCCAAGATCTCCTCCCGGTGTAACAGTAACTTTTCCACCTTCTCCCTCACGCGTTGAACTCTCTCGTGTTCCGCCATCCGACCACACAGGAACGTTCTGAGTAGGATCAGTATTCGGCTGAATATTCTCCTTCTGACACGCGCCTAATGCGAGAACAAAAAACAATAAACCTATATAAACTAGTCTTTTCATGACAAATTACATTAATGCTAATGTACACCCTTTACCCTATATTTCCAAATTTGTAGTTGGGATTTTGATTAAAACGTATGTTCCATTGATTGAACCGTCCTTTCCCACGATTTCTTCGGGACCTTCCAACGAGATACCATTGTTCGAAATTTTCTGCAACAACTCGATGCGTTTGGATGTGATTTCCATTCCTTGCGATCGATGATCTCCATCCGCGGTAAGCTTGCGGGAAAGGCTCTTGTGAATACCAATTCCGTTGTCCTCAATACGGATCAACAAATAACCGTCTTCCTGCCTGACATCAATCATGATCAGTCCCTTTTTGTCCTCGTTCGGCAGAATTCCATGAATGATACTGTTTTCAATAAAAGGCTGCATCAGCATTGGCGGAATCATGATCGATTCAGGATCAACACCCTCCAGATTTACCTTGTATTCGAAACGACCTTTAAAGCGCATGGACTCCAGTGAAAGGTATAATTCCAGTCGTTCAAGTTCTTCTTCCAACGTGATTACGTTCCCATTAGCCGTTGCCGAATCAAGATTTTTTCGGATCAGCTTGGCAAAATTCGTCAGGTATTTATTGGCCGAAACGCGGTCCTGCGTATTGATGAAATACTGGATGGAATTCAGTGCATTAAAGATAAAATGCCTGTTCATACTGGCGTTCATGGATTTTTGTTCCAATGCCAGCAAACGGGATTTGTATTCCAGCATTTCCTGTTTGTTCAGTTCCGCAATTCGCTTGATCCTGAACCGGAAGATCAGGAGCACAATACCTCCCACAAACAGGATGCTCAGCAACACAAACCACCAGGTCTGGTAAAAAGGAGCAGCGATGGTGAAGGGGAATAACAATTCTTCCGACATCCGCCCCTCCATATCTACACAACGCACATGTAGCACGTAGCTTCCGGATGGCAAACTGGTAAAGGTAAGTGTGGGTGATTCCGACAAAGGCGACCAGTCATTGTTGAGTCCTTCCAACAGGAATTGGTAGGTCAGTCCCCTCTGAAGTTCCAGCGAAACACCGTCCAGTTCAAAAATGAGGTTGTTGCGCGAATACGGCAGATCAAGCGACCGCGGAAGACCGTCATCACCTATCTCATCCGAATACAGATCATAATCAAACGGCTGATAATTCAGCAGGATCGTGACAAGGTTTACCTTTGGACGAGGTTTTGTACGAGGCTTGTCTTCAGGATGGTAGCGCACCAGTGCCGAAGCAGTTCCGAACCAAAAATCACCCTGCTTATCGAAAAACCCTGAATTCTGATTGGTTTCAAGGTCCGTAACCCCGTCCTGCACTCCAAAACGCTCAACGTCCGGTTTTTCTGCCTGCAGATCGGAGACCACAAAGAACCCGTTATTGGTTCCTACAAAGAGTTTACCTTCCCGGTGGTACATGAAATCAATGAAATTCGATCCGGGATCAGGCAACAGTTCTACACGCTCTACCTTTCCATTCACAATCCTGAAAAGTCCTTCTTCCGTCCCGTACCACAATGCGCCATGGTCATCCAGCTCCAGGTTATATGAAAGATCATCGATCCCGTAAGCAATGCGAAACTGGTCGTTCTCAAACACGAACAACCCGAGATTGGTGACACAGTACAATTTGCCTTTCACCACTTCGAAATCACGAACAGTCCCAATGTTTACATTCTTGCCCAGTTTCCTGAATGTTCCGTTTTCATATATCGATACCCCGCCATTTCCTCCGATATACATTGTATTGGCTGATGTCCGATAAAGCGCCGTGATCTTCCAACCAGGAAGCTGGTCGTTATTTTCAGGTGTGTGAAGGAACACATCTCCTGTGAGCGGATCTACTTCTGCAAGCAGACGCTCTCCTCCGAACCAGTGCTTTCCGTCAACATCATTGATTGACGCCCAGATCGCTTTTTGATCCTGCACCACGTGGGTCATCTCACCATCGGATGTGCGCTTGAAAACACCCCTGTCGTAGGTAGCGAAATAATAATCTCCGCGATTGTCCTGAAAGCCTCCCAGGTAGAGGTCTGACGGAAAATCCGATTCCTGATTATAATAACGGAAATCGGCAATCGGGAAACGGAACATTCCCTTCCCGAGTGAACCTATCCAGATATTATCGGCATTGTCGTAAAAGAAACAGCTGATGGTATTCACCGGCAAGCCGTTGTCTTCATCAAAAAAGTGGATCTTCCGGTCCTGATCAATCTTTATAATTCCGTGTGCCGTATTCAACCAGATGCCATTATCCCGGTCAAAAAAACACCCTTGAATGATATGTCCCAATTCGTCCGGCGTAAAATGACGGGTTTTTCCGGTACGCATGTTTTTCAGGTAACAACCCGAGGAAAACGACGAAAGCAGAATTTCATCTCCGTGCCCCGTAATTCCCGAATAACTGATGTCCTCAAAATCCGGGCTTTTTTCGAAGTGAATCCCGTCATTGGAACTCAAAACTCCCAGGCGCGTAGCCAGAAACAGGGTCCCTCTGTAATCATAAGCACCACGGATCCAGTTATGATCTTCTTCCGGAAGGGTAATGCTCACAAGTCGGTCGCCTTTTAATTCAAACAAGCCGCCTCCTATCGAGCAGATCAGAATATGGCCTTTGAATTTGAGTATTCGTGAGACTTTCCTGGAACGGTCGTTGCCATTTCCTTCAAACTCGATCCGGGAAACCTTGCCATTGCGCATGTACGACAAGCCTCCGTCGTGACCTACCCACAGGGTATTGTCAAAGTACTCCAACGCAGAAACACGATTGTTCAACAGGCCATCGTTGGACGAATAGGTAATGAATTTATTTCCCCCGTATCGGGCGAGTCCTCCAAGTGTTCCAATCCACAAATAACCCTTATTGTCCTGCGCGAACGAGGTGACCTGCGACTGCGGCAAGCCCTGCTCCGTACTGTAGGTTACGAAGGGGAATTTCTGTGCATTGACGCCTGAAACGAACGCCAACAGGAAAATGACCGGAAGAAAGTGGCGCATTTAGGTTTCCTTTAACATTTTCACGAATTCGGTGACCCGGTTCCGTGCAACCGGAATGCGAATATCTCCCTGTAAAATAGCAAAATGTCCGTCTTCATTGATGTATTCTTTCAGAAGATCGAGATTGATGATGTGTGATTTATGGACTCTGCAGAACTTTGCCGGATTCAGCAAGGTCTCATACGTCTTGAGCGTACGCGTATCGAGGTAACGTGTTCCGTCTTTGAAATAGATGGTCGTACAATTTCCGCTCGCCTCCAGATGCGTAATCGAATCATCTTCCACGATTTTCAATCCTTTGGTATGACTGATGGCGATACGATTGCTTTGCTTGTTCTGAAGCAAGTTGCGCGAAAGATCCTTCAGCGAGTCGAAATAGGTGGAATAATTCTGAGGATCCTGGTTGTAGGTGCTGCGGGTTTCCACAAGACGTTCAACAGCTGTCTTCAATTCATCAATATCGATTGGTTTCAGGATATAATAAACCGCGCTTGCATTGAACGCACGAATCGCGTAATCTTTAAAGGCCGTAACAAACACCACCAGGAAATCCTTGTTTTCAATCTCTTCGAGTAATTCAAACCCTTCAGCTCCAGATGGCATGCGGATATCCAAAAAGACCACATCCGGATGGGAAGATTCAATAATGGCTTTCGCCTGTTCCTTTCTGGAAGCCTGACCAATGACCTCGATCTGAGGACAATGTTCTTCCAGCATCATCGTCAAATTTTTTCGTGCAAACTCTTCATCGTCCACAACCAGTGCTCTCAATTTCATAATCCTGCAGTGTTTAGTTTCGTTTTCTTTATTCTAATATACAGATTACCGCGACATTCTTTCCCCGAATTCAACCCCTTCCACTGAAATAGTACTCACTTCAAATGCGAATAACTACACTTCACTAAATTCAGCAGACCGTTCAGGTTTTTTTAAAATTTTGAACGTAGTATCTGGCTATCTTGGAAGTAGATATTTGAATTCAAACGATTTGCTTATGCATACAGATTTACTTTCTACCCGCCAGTTAATCTGGATTTTCAATGATAACGGAAACTAAGGTTTCCGTTTTTTTTTATCCCAAAAATTCGGTCATGTGTTTCAGGGTTTCATCACGACGCTCAATATGCCCCATGTGTCCGCATGACTCCAGTTCGATATACACTGCGGTTTCAGGCAAACCAGTTGCGCGCATACGATCTGCCGGTACAACAGTATCCTCCACCCCCTGAAAAATCAGCACTTCATTTCCGGCATCCAGCGCTGTTTGTGTGTGATCACGACGACGGCTCATGGCCAATGCTGCAGCACCGATCGCTTCAGGCTCCATCAATGCCGCCTCATCCAATAGCGCACGAACTTCCTCCGGAAACTGTTCAGGATGCCAGAACAAATGGGGAATGGCTTCGTAGAGAAAATGTTTCTTACTGTGCTTTACGAGTTCTGCAACACGATGGCGATCCTTTTGTTTCTGCGGATCATCTGTCCAGGTATTTGAATTGAGTAATACAAGGCGTTGGCAGCGCGAATCTCCATGAAGGACTTCCAAAGCGACATAGCCCCCCATCGAATGTCCGACGACATCAAAAGCGCTGATCTCTAGTTCTGTCACAAGCTCCGAGACCATCAAAGCTACTTCTTCCAACGTCTCATACGGATAGTCCTGCAACATCGAACTTCCGTGTCCCGGCAAGTCCACCAACACGGCCTGAATTCCTTCCGGAATTACCTTGTCCCACATCAACATAGACTCGAGGAACCCGTGCAAAAACAATACAGGGCGCCCTTCTCCGGACACCCTGTAGTTCAAGATCTTTCCTTTCGGATTATTTCTCATTCATCAATGTTTCAATATGATCGGCCTCCATTGGGATGTCGCGCATCAGGTTAAACGGAGCACCTGACTCCTGGACAACCACATCATCTTCCAGACGGATTCCAAGGCCTTCCTCAGGAATGTAGATCCCCGGTTCAACCGTAAAGACCATTCCTGCCTTGATCGGTTCGTTCCACAATCCCACATCGTGCGTATCCAGCCCGATGAAATGAGACGTCCCGTGCATGAAATATTTCTTGTAAGCAGGCCAATCCGGATTCTGGTTCGCGATATCCGTTGTGTCGATCAACTTCAATTTCAGCAATTCCGCTTCCATCAGTTTGCCGACTTCCTTGTGATAATCGTTCATCATCGTTCCCGGAACAAGCATTTTCTCTGCCTCCTTTTTCACATGCAAAACCGAATTGTACACCGCTTTTTGCCGATCAGTAAAGCGTCCGTTTACCGGAATTGAGCGGGTGAGATCGGAAGAATAATTCGCATACTCGGCACCGACATCCAACAAAAGAACATCTCCATCCTGGCATTGTTGATTGTTTTGAATGTAATGCAAGACGCATGCATTTTTCCCGGAAGCCACGATCGGCGTATATGCGAAGCCATTCGAACGTCTGCGAATAAACTCATGCAGCAATTCCGCCTCGATCTCATATTCCCAAACTCCCGGTTTAATAAACTTCAACAGACGCTCCACTCCGGCTTTTGTAATATCGCAAGCCTGCTGCATCAGTTCCAGTTCAATCGAATGCTTGATTGAACGAATGCGATGCATGATCGGTGCACTTCTACGCACCTGATGTGAAGGGAAGTCTTTTTTCACCTGTTCAATGAAGCGATCCTCCCGTGTCTGTACTTCCGTGTTTGCACGCAAATGCTCATTGGTGTTCAGGTAGATCGAATCCACTTCGCACATCATTTCCTTAAATACACGCTCAAACTGGTTCAGCCAGTAAACGGTTTTGATCCCTGCAACTTCAAATGCCTGATCTTTCGTGAGTTTTTCTCCTTCCCAAACGGCGATATGTTCATTGGTCTCGCGAAGAAAAAGTACTTCCCGATGCGCAGGATTTTTCGACTGAGGAGAAATCACCAGAATACTTTCTTCCTGGTCGACACCGGAAAGATGAAAAATATCGCGATGCTGTGTAAACGGCAGAGTACTGTCGGCACTAACCGGATAAATATCATTGGAATTAAAAACTGCCAGTGAGCGCTCTTCCATCTGCGCCACAAATCGTTCTCTGTTGTGAATAAACAAGTCTTTATTGATTCGATCGTACTTCATACCATATCCATTTTCGTTTGGAAAATTAAGGTTTTTCGCCGAATTGCACCGGACAAAAATTGACCGTTTACCCTTTCATTTTAACATCGTAAATAGTTTACGTTCTTCTATCAGACCTTTGGTTCAACAAAAGCACAAAACAATGGAAGCAACACACAGAACACTTCAAATCAACAGCATTCTTTTCGAATCAAATGATCCTGATGTACTGGTAAAAGGAACCGTATCAAAGGGGCACATGACCTATAGTACGGATGTCTTGATCTCCAACTCTCAATTGAACCGTTTGATCAGCCAACTGCAAAAACAAAACGAAGGACTTGATTTTGCGGAACTGTTATCCACCGAAAAAATGGAAGAAAATAACTGGCTCTATTCTGCGGATCTTTCCGGTATTCAGGATCGGATAATCGACCTTGATCAGCTCTCTCCGGTAGCGCCTTTACGCCAAATCAGAGCCTAAGTATTTTATGTTTGCTTTGCAGCAGGCAACCTTTTGCTTTTTTTTTCGTAATTTAGGTGTGTAAAGCACCCAACTTTACCATTTGTTGGTGCGTCTTACTTATGAATAACTGCTGAAATTATGATAAAGAAAGGTGTATTTTTGTTTGGATTGATCGGAGTTGGTCTGACTGTTGGGTCGTGTATCGAACATGAAGTGATTCCACCACCGGAGCCGCTTGTTGATCTGAAATGTAGTTTTGAAGGTACCATTGGTGGTGCGTTCATCGAATATACGGAAAACGTAGACGGCTACGTAGGATATCCAAGTATCGCGAAGCAAACACAAAGTGGTATTACCAATGCCCAGTACCTGTTTGCAATGACCTCTCAGGAACAAATTCCATACGTACAGATTGCGTTGGGTAGCCTTTCCTGGAATGACCCAACAGGAACCGAGACACCTGCACTCTCATTGTTCAACAGTTTCTTCCAGACAAATGACGCACCGGATTATTCCAGCGCAGCCTTGAATGGTTTTGAAGCTTCATACCGTGATCAATACGGTGATATTTGGAGATCTTACACACCTGGTTCAGAACCTATCCCTGAATCTGGTACTCCTACAAGCACAATTGAGGTCAGTTTCGTACCTGGAAGTATTGTTCAGGAGTCAGACAAAAATGGAGATTATTCAAAGTTCATTTGTCTTTTTACTTGTCCGGTATATCATGTATACAGTGTAGTTGATTTATCAGTTAACCCACAGACAAATCCGCCGACAATGCGTGATTCTGTTTCGGTACTGAATATTGAAGATGCCATATATACAGGATATTTCAAGCGATAGCAGGAACATCTATGAGATGAAGAGCTTTGCCGACTGAATGAGTCAAAGCGTAAAAATAGCCATCATTGGTGACTACAATTTCACCTACAATTCGCACCACGCCACTAACCTGGCAATAGATCACTCGTCCCAATTTCTTGATATTGATGTCAGTTATTACTGGATCAAATTGAGCGAGATGGTAAAATTCAGGCCTCAGCAATTTCAGCAATACGATGGTATCTGGATAGCTCCCGGGCCAATCAAAAATCCTTTCTTTCTGCATGGGATCATTAAAGAGATCATCGGGAAGCCGATTCCAACGTTGATTACCGGAGAAGGATATAAAATTCTGCTGGAGGTGCTGATCAGCATGTATCAACTCAATCCGCGGAATGAGAAATTCATTTCGGATAATCTGGTCGAGGGAGAGCAGTTTGAGAAGATCATCATAACTCCCAATTCCAAAGAGTTTATCCAGCTCTATGAGAATCATTCCAAGGTGGAATTGACAGCTTCCCGCTACAGCTTGTACCCTCAGCTAATCTCACAACTGCAGGACAACATTGCCGACATTGAGGCCTACAATCAATTTGAGGATCCGGAAGTGATCAGCCTGAAAAATCATGATTTCTTCGTCGGATGTGGCTTCTGCCCGCAGATATCTTCCACACGGGAAATCCCGCATCCAATCATCTACACGTTCATGAAAATGTGCCTGTTTTCTTTGGATAACGACATTTCCAAAACGGCCTAAAGCAATCCGCCCTTTTCTTTCTCCTGCATCTCTCGTTCGAAAACTTCATCGACGAGCAAATTCTCTCCATCTGCCGCCTGAACAGCCAATGCATCGCAGCGTTCATTTTCCGGATGCCCGGCATGTCCTTTGACCCAATGGTATTGAATATTGAAACGCGGATGTAAAGTCAGGTAACGCCGCCACAGATCGGCGTTCTTTTTTCCTTTGAATCCCTTTTTCTGCCAGCCGAAAACCCACCCCTGGGTAATCGCATCAATCACGTACTTCGAATCGGAGTAAAGATGAACGGGGTGCTTATTCGTTTTCAACGTTTCCAATGCAGTAATCACCGCCAGTAATTCCATTCGGTTATTGGTAGTCATCCGGAAACCCTGCGACAGTTCTTTCTCCGTTTTTCCATACCGAAGCACCACTCCGTACCCTCCTCTTCCGGGGTTTCCTTTCGCCGATCCATCCGTGAAAATCTCGATCATTACTGCACTTTGCACGAAGATACCGATTTAATTCTGAGCACATCCGGAACAATGGAAACTTTTTTCATGCTTTTAGTTTCCATTGTATATTTTTATTATACATTTGCGCCATGGATGAAAAGAAACTGGAAATAATGGAGCGCGCCTCCAACGTCTATATGAAGTACGGAATCAAGACCGTAACGATGGACGATCTGGCACGGGAGCTTGGGATTTCAAAGAAAACAATCTATAAATATTTTACAGATAAAGGAGATCTTGTCCGGTCGATCATTGAATTAAAAACAGGCATGGACAAAGCCCTTTGTATGAATTGTGTGCAACAAGCGGACAATGCCATTGACAGCCTGTTCAATGTGAGCCAATTGGTCGTGGAACACTTTACCAATATCAATCCGACCGTTTTCTACGATTTACGAAAGTACCACCCGGACGCCTGGGGGCTCATGGAAAAGCACAAGTGGGAATTTGTGCAAAGCATGATCAAAGAGAACCTTGAACGTGGAATCAACGAAGGACTTTACCGCAGTGAACTGAACCCCGACATTGTATCGCGATTGTATGTTTCCTGTACCACAGCGGTAACGGACGCCAACGTTTTTCCATGGCCGGAATTCAAATTTCAGGAAGTATTTATGGAGATGGTCCTCTTCCAGCTATTCGGTATGGTAAGCGAAAAGGGACGCAACTATTTAATTCAAAAAATAAAGAATGAAGTCAATTATTAAGATCATCGGTATTGGTCTGGGTATGGCATCACTTACTCCCGTGTACGCGCAATCACAGGCGTTTACACTGGAGGAAGCCAAGGCTTACGCCCTCGAACATCACCTGGACATTGTGAACGCACAGCGCAACATCGATATTGCTCAGCAGCAGATCGTTGAAACCCGGGGAATGGGACTCCCTCAAATCAGCATGAGCGGAAAGTTCAACCACTTTCTTAACATTCCGGTTTCCGTTGTAGACGCCACCCTGTTCAACCCAATGGCGCAGCCCGGAGAACTTACAACTTTCCGGATGGGAACAGATTACAGCGCAAGCGGTTCTCTGGATGTCAATCAGTTGCTCTTCAATGGTTCTTATATTGTGGGGCTCCAGGCATCCAAGCATGTTCGCCAATTTCAGGAATCATCCTTCCTCGTAACCCGGGAAGATGTTGTTTTCAATGTGATTCAGGCTTACCAGCTTGCTGTAGTAGCCAAAGAGAATATGGCATTCGCCGATTCCATGGTGATGATCACCCAGGAACTGGTGGACAAACAGCAGAATTACTTTGACCTGGGTCTCATGGTACAGGAAGATATTGATCAATTGAACTACTCGTTGCAAACAGCAAAGAACGCTGCGGTTTCGGCCAGAGTTCAATACGACAATGCGATGAACATCCTGAAGTATTCAATGGGATACGACATGAAAGGAACCGTTGAGGTCACCGAAAATACCGAGGCCCTCCTGACAAAAAACACATTGAGCAGTGGCGACATTCACAACAACCTGCAGTACTCGTTGTTGGATAAAAACATCACCCTGTCTGAACTGAACCTCAAAAACAACAAGTTCGCCAATCTGCCATCGCTGTATGCATACTTCAATCATACGTACAATGCATACCGCAACGAATTCAACTTCTTTGCCGATGAGCAATGGTTCCCGCAAACAGTTTGGGGACTTCAGTTAAACATCCCCGTTTTCTCAGGTTTGCAACGCCATGCCCGCACGCAGCAGGCGCGTATCAAGCTGATGCAGGATGAAACCAAACTGGAGCAGATGGAACGCACACTTCAACTGCAGGAGGCGCAGTTAACCAACAATCTTGTCGGAGCAAAAGACAAGTTTGAATTGCAGAAAAAGAACATCAGCCTTGCGCGTTCTATTTACCAGAACGCTGTCGAAGCAGAGCAGATCGGAAAGGGAAACAGTCTTTCCGTGACTCAAAAACATAACCAGGTGGTTATGGCCCAGGCACAATACCTCGGCTCGCTTATGGAACTATTCCAGGCACAACTCGAAATGGACAAATTGTATAATGAACTTATAAAGAACCAATAATGACACGCATGAGACCAACAATCAAACATGTACTTTTCGCAATTCCGGCAGCCCTTGTCCTTGCCTCTTGCGGAACACCTGAAGCAGCCGAAGATGAGAAAGCATCGGAAGAGTTGCATCCTCTCGTAACCCTCGAAGAAGTAAAGATGCAACCCTTTGTCCATGAGATCCGTGTGCAGGGAAATGTTGAAACCGATGAAGACGTAATGCTGACCTCGGAAATGGGCGGTCTGATCACAGATATTCTCGTGAAAGAAGGTCAGAAAGTTTCAAAAGGCCAGGTCATCGCGCGTGTTGATGCATCCATGCTCGCATCCAACATGCAGGAATTGCAAACCAGGCTTGACTACGCAAATTACATGCTCGAAAAGCAGAAAGAACTGCGCAAGCGCGGTGTCGGTTCTGAGTTCGATCTTGAAACTGCCCAAAACCAGGTAAATGCAATCAAGGCAAGCATGAACTCCGTCTCAACGCAACAAGGAAAGGCCGTGATCAAAGCTCCTTTTTCAGGTATTATTGATCAGGTATTTGCAAGTGACGGACAAATGGCAGGACCTGCTTCTCCGATCGCGCGACTGGTGAACAATACCAATGTCGACATCACAGCAACGGTTTCCGAAAAGCACCTGATGAACATTCACGAGGGTACGCCTATCAAGGTTTCCTTCCCGAACTACAGCGACACCGTACTGAACCTGACGGTTACCAATGTAGGGAACTACATCGAACCAACGAACCGTACATTCCGGATCATGTCCTCGATTAAAGGCAACAAGCAGTTGCTCCCGAACATGCTCGCAGAAGTCAGTATCACTGATATGAAAGTGGACAATGGGATCGTGATCTCTTCCAAGGCAATCATGAAGGATCAGGACAACAAGGATTTCATTTTCATTGCCGAAAAGAATGGCGACGGTTTCTCCGTAAAGAAGAAAATAATCAAGGTGATCGAGAAGTTTGAAGGACGGGCACTGGTGGACGCTCAGTCAGGACTCAAAGAAGGTCAGATGGTCATTGTAGAAGGTGCCAAGGGCGTTGATGAAGGTGACACTGTTCGAAACAAATAATAAGTAGCTACTTAAACTAAGGGATTAAAATGGAAAAAGAAACGAAAGGATTCGGACTTTCCACGCTGGCTGTCAATAACCGAAAAACGGTATTCCTGATCGCTGCGATCATCTTCTTCGGAGGGTTCATGTCCTACAATTCAATGCCCAAGGAAAACTTCCCGGAATTGCAGATTCCTGAGATCTATA
>JBNKYR010000108.1:0-12131 GCA_050300995.1 Crocinitomicaceae bacterium
GTATCCTCCACGGTATCATGCAGGAGCGCACAGACAATAGCCGTGGTCCCCAATCCCATTTCTTCGGCACAAATTCTCGCTACGGCAATTGGATGATAGATATACGGCTCACCGGATTTCCGGCGCATCTCTTTGTGGGCCTCAACTGCCACGTCAAAGGCCTTACGGATAATTCGCGTATCCTCCTTGCTACGATCCTTGTGGGTTCGCAACAAACCACGGAAGGCATTCAGAATTTCTTTCCGTTCCTTCTCAAGATCGATATTCAGTGGCTCTTCAGTCATTTACTTTGCAGGAAGCACTGTGGCACTCACCTCTCCAAATCCAACACGAACCCCATCCTTTTCACTGTAACCACGAATGATGACCGTATCGTTATCGGCAATAAATTTACGCTCCGTTCCATCAGGCATCTGAACCGGCTTCGACCCCTTCCAGGTGATTTCAAGCATGGAACCAAACATTCCTTCCTCATCACCCGAGATCGTTCCGGATGCCATCATGTCACCGGCCTTAATGTTACAACCGTTAATGGTATGATGCGCCAGCTGCTGATTCATGTTCCAGTACATGTGCTTGTAATTGGAATTACAAACAACTTTTTCCTGACCTGCAGGTGTTTGGATAGCTACCTCCAGTTTGATATCTACATGTTTGTCACCACTGTATTCGAGATACGGGAACACTTTCGGATCCTGCACTGGTCCGGGAACGCGGAACGGCTCAAGTGCATCCAACGTTACAATCCATGGTGATACATGCGAAGCAAAGTTCTTTGCCAGGAATGGTCCCAGTGGAACATATTCCCATTTCTGAATATCACGTGCCGACCAATCGTTGAACAGACACATTCCGAAAATATAATCGTCCGCTTCTTCAGTAGTAATCGAATCTCCAAGCGGCTTTCCTTCATAAGTAATAAAGCCCATTTCCAACTCGAAATCCAGCAATTTACACGGACCGAATACCGGCGGCTGATCATCACTTGGCCGCTGCTGTCCTTTCGGGCGGTGGAATGGTGTTCCGGAAACCACAATAGATGAAGAACGTCCGTGATAACCGACAGGAATGTATTTCCAGTTCGGCAATAATGCATTATTCGGATCGCGGAACATACAGCCCACATTGTAAGCATGACGTTCGCTGGAGTAAAAATCCGTGTAATCGCCAATACTCACAGGCATCAGTAATTCTACTTCCTCTACGGGAATCAGGATTTGAGATACATGGTGTTCATTTCTCGCGAGGTCCTGAGAACCGCTTGCAAACAATTTGGAAAGGCGGTTACGCAACTGTCGCGTCCCCTGCTTTCCTTTCCGCATCATGTTATTGAGGGTATCCGAAGCGAAATCGTCCATTCCGAACGGAAGATTTTCAAGATAGCCCAGCACAAAAAGCGCCTTCAGGTCGATAGCGTGATCACCAATTCGGGATGCCACACGTATACCTTCAGAGGTTTTGATCACTCCGAAAGGCAGATTTTGAATCGGAAAATCCGAATTCGCGGGCACTTCCACCCATGATGTCAATGTAGGATCGTTTGCTGCAATACTCATTCTCAATCTCGTCTTTTCGTGTTATACATTAAAGCGGAAGTGCATAATATCGCCATCTTCCACCACATATTCTTTTCCTTCCACACGGAACTTACCTGCCTCTTTTACGGCGGCTTCACTTCCGAAACTTACAAAATCATTGTATTTCATCACTTCTGCACGGATGAAACCTTTCTCAAAATCCGTATGGATCACACCTGCCGCCTTCGGAGCCGTTGTTCCCCGCTCGATCGTCCAGGCGCGAACTTCCTTTACACCTGCTGTAAAATACGTTTCCAGGCTCAGCAAAGAATAGGCGGCCCGAATCAAACGGTTTACCCCTGGTTCCTCGAGTCCAAGCTCATCCAGGAACATCTGACGTTCGTCATACGTTTCCAACTCCATAATATCTGCCTCGATCTTCGCTCCGATCACCAGTACTTCGGCATGTTCGTCCTTTACCGCCTCACGGATCGCATCCACATGCTGATTCCCCGACTTCACAGAAGCCTCATCCACGTTGCACACATAAAGTACAGGCTTGGACGTAATTAGCTGGAATTGCTTAACAATGGCTTCTTCCTTCTCATCAAACGGAAGGGAACGAACCGATTTCCCTTCTTCCAACGCTTCTTTGATGCGCAGGGCAAGTTCGTTTTCTTTCAGCGCATCCTTATCTCCGGACTTGATCACACGGCTCAAAGAGGTGATTTTTTTCTCAATCGATTCGAGATCCTTCAACTGCAATTCGATGTCGATCACTTCCTTGTCGCGAACCGGATCTACCGAACCATCCACGTGCACCACATTGCCATCATCAAAACAACGTACCACGTGAATGATCGCATCCGTTTCCCGGATGTTCGCCAAAAACTGGTTTCCGAGTCCTTCTCCTTTCGACGCACCTTTTACAAGTCCGGCGATATCCACAATTTCAATTGTCGTAGGAATCACGCGCTCAGGGTGCACAATCTTTTCCAGGGTCTCCAGTCGCTGATCCGGTACGGAGATAGTTCCGATGTTCGGTTCGATCGTACAGAACGGATAATTGGCTGACTGCGCCTTGGCATTCGAAAGACAGTTAAACAAGGTTGATTTACCTACGTTCGGCAAACCGACAATTCCACATTTCAGGGCCATTCGTTTGATTTTTGTGCAAAGATAGTTGAAAGAACCATTTTCACGCGGCGATCTCCTCTAAAAAGCACTATTTTTAGGAACCAATTTCTTTCACATGCGATCTCTTATTCTCGGCCTGATGACCTGTTGTTCACTTGCACTTCATGCGCAGGAGGACTCCGTTTTCATCCGATCTATATACGACGAAGCACTTTCTCACGGACATTCCTACGACGATTTGCGGAGCCTGTGTAAGGATGTTGGTGCCCGCGTAACGGGATCAGCCGAAGCAGCTATGGCCGTGGCCTGGGGTGAGCAAAAAATGAAATCCTATGGTTTCGACAAAGTCTGGTTGCAGGAAATTACTGTTCCACACTGGGAACGTGGCACGAAAGAGGCCGGATGGATACGTCGTGCTGACGGGACTTTACAAAAAGTACACCTGCTGGCCCTTGGCGGATCGATTGGAACCGACGGACTGATGGAAGCCGACATCGTTGAGTTCAAAACACTTGAAGAATTAAAAGCACTGAAATCCGATGCGGATGTAAAAGGTAAGATCGTCTTCATCAACCAACCGATGAACGAGCAGCAGATCAATACCTTCAAGGCCTATGGTGGTTGCTGGCCGGTACGTGGACTTGGCGCCTCAGAAGCGGCGAAATTAGGAGCAAAGGCTGTCATCATCCGTTCTTTGGGTTTACCTGTAGATGAGTTTCCTCACACCGGAAGCATGATCTATTTCGACAGCGTTCCGAAGATTCCGGCGGCTGCAATCTCTACAGCAGATGCTGAACGCCTTTCTGCGCTTCTTGCCAAAGAAAAAGTGCTTTTTGCGATGGAACTGGATTGCCGGGATTATCCCGACGTAACTTCCTATAACGTGATTGGCGAAATGACCGGCACGGAACATCCGAATGACATCATTACTTTCGGAGGGCATCTGGACTCCTGGGATACCGGCGAGGGGGCGCACGACGACGGTGCAGGTATCATTCACTGCCTCGAAGCGCTTCGGATCCTGAAAGAACTGGAATACCGTCCAAAACACACGCTACGCGTAGTTTTCTTCATGAACGAGGAAAACGGGAACCGAGGTGGAATGTCCTACGCAAGTCGTGCCAGGGAAACCTCAGCAGAACATCATATCGCTGCGCTGGAAAGTGACCGCGGAGGTTTTGCACCGCGTGGATTCAGTTGCGATGGTAATCCTGATCAGATTGCCATGTTGCAATCCTTCGAAACATTGTTGGCACCTTACGATCTTCACATCTTTGAAAAAGGATACGGAGGTGTAGACATTGGCCCGCTGAAAAAGCAGTTTGAAGAGATCCCCCTCTTCGGTTTCATCCCTGATTCCCAGCGTTATTTTGATTTTCACCATGCTCCGAGCGATGTTTTCGAGAACGTGAACAAGCGTGAGCTGGAGCTGGGATGTGCTGCGATCGCTTCGTTTCTCTACCTTCTCGACCGGAATATCCACTGATTTCGGTCAGGGACCAGTGCCATTTCATCCGATTTCAGGCGATGTTTTCTCCACGCACATGTTGATAAAATGCCTGCCCAAATCCTTAAAACCCGAATATTTCGGCTACTTTTGCAAAAAAATAAGGAGATGTTGATCTCCCAAGAAATAAGCTATGGCACAGGATATATTCGAACGAATTAAGAAAGAGAGAGGTGATATCGGACAGTATGCAAAGGAATCACACGGATATTTTACGTTTCCAAAACTTGAAGGAGACATCGGTCCGCACATGGTATTCCGTGGAAAGCAGCGATTGAACTGGAGCCTGAACAACTACCTTGGGTTGGCAAATCACCCGGAAGTACGAAAAGCGGATGCAGATGCTGCCGCTGAATTCGGACTGGCCGCTCCGATGGGAGCGCGTATGATGAGTGGTAACACCAACTACCACGAACAACTGGAAGCTGAACTTTCAGCCTTTGTTAGCAAAGAAGATACTATCCTGTGTAATTTCGGTTATCAGGCAATGGTTTCTGCGATCGATTCCCTCGTGGATCGTCGTGACGTAATCGTTTACGATGCGGAATCACACGCCTGCATTCTGGATGGTGTCCGCTTGCACATGGGTAAGCGATATGTGTTCAAGCACAACGACATTGAAGATCTCGAAAAACAATTGAATCGTGCTACCAAACTTGTCGGTGAAACGGGAGGAGGAATCCTCGTGATCACTGAAGGTGTATTCGGAATGCGCGGTGATCAGGGTAAACTGAAGGAGATCGTTGATCTGAAAAAGAAATTTGACTTCCGTCTCTTCGTAGATGACGCGCACGGAATCGGTACGCTTGGAGCAAAAGGAGGAGGAACCGGACAAGAGCAAGGTTGCCAGGACGGAATTGATGTTTATTTCGGAACGTTCGCGAAGTCTTTCGCCCTTATCGGTGGATTCATCTCCAGTGAGGAGCAGGTAGTAGAGTACCTTCGCTATAACATGCGTTCACAAATCTTCGCGAAATCATTGCCACTTCCGCTCGTTATCGGTGCGCTGAAGCGCCTTGAATTGATGCGTGAGCAACCGGAACTGAAAGAAAATCTGTGGAAGATCACAAACGCACTTCAAACCGGATTGAAAAATGCTGGTTTCGAGATCGGACCAACCAACTCTTGTGTTACTCCGGTATACATGAACGGTTCCGTTCCCGAATCTACCAACCTGATCTTTGACCTGCGTGAAAACTACAATATTTTCTGTTCGATGGTTATCTATCCGGTAGTACCGAAAGGAATGATCATTCTTCGATTGATCCCTACGGCCGTTCACACAATGGAAGACGTGAACTACACCATTGAGTGTTTCTCGAAAATCGTTGGTAAACTGAAAGCCGGCGAATACATGTCTGATAAGATCGCGTCCGTTTAAGGAGCAATTCATACATTAAAAAAAGCTGTCCGATGGACAGCTTTTTTTGTTTATCTAAAATCCGCTGAAATAAGCATTCGAGCTCGGCCGAAAGTACCTATTCGTAAAAGCTATATTGATAATGCGTCTCGAAAACTTCTGGCGAGCCTGAGATCCCGGAACGCTCCCACTTAATCTTATCCAGCAAACCATCTTCCCTGTACCAATAGCCAAATTGATGCCGCTGGGATCCAAAACCTCCTATCTCCATTTGTTTTACTTCCAGCGTCAAGCGTCCCTGCAGATCGTAACCCCAGGTGTTCTTCTGATTTCCAAAACCGGATTTTGTCTGTGAGCTTGCCTTTCGTCCGCCCGAATCGTACGTGAAAACTTCTTTTGCATCCCCTACAACCCTTTCTCCGCGCTCAATCAGATCACGGCTTGTCATCTTCCCTTTTTCATCGTAAGCGTACCGGGTAAAAAACTCGTCAGTAGTCTCCTGAATCAATCTTCCCGCTTCATCATACTCGTAAAAAATAGTATCCGAAGAAATTTCGTCTCCATAAAAAATATGGATCTTTTCAGTAAGCAGGTCTTCGGTATATGTATACAAAACCTGACTCTGCAGAACACCGTGTTTTACCTCCCTAACCGTTTGCAATTGACCATTCAGGTATACATAAGAAGTCACATATTTTGGTATGGAATCTGAAGTTTCATCGTAGCTAAACCGAACATCCAAATTTCCTTCCTCGTCATAAAACTCCTCCGACCAGATCTCTTCAAACAAGCCTCCGGTGATCGTTACGGATTTCACCCGATGCTCCTTCATCACCAAACGAAAATCCTTAGGATAAGGGTTTTCTTCTCCCTGAGCGAACAGGTGAGAACCATTGTTAAATGCTACAAAAAGTGAAAGCAGAAGGATCAATCTCATCATTCCCTGAATGCACGAAACATCCTTAAAGATAAACGTATCAGAGCCTGAATTTCCCTTCCTTCTCCCCTATTCTCCAATCTACTTTCCGTTCGTTTGCGAGACCAATACGCAAGGAAATGAACAGTGTATTTGTCTCAAAATTCCGATCGGGAAGATTGGGAAGAAAATGGTATCCTGTCTGCAGGTGCAGCAACCAGAATTTAAACCCTACCACCGGCGCAATTCCCACGCGGGACTCTTCGAAATTGGTTCGGAAGATCACATTCGCTCCATAAGTCAACCCAATCCGGTGTGGCTTGACCCAATACCCCATATCGTAGCCCAAAATGTTGTGCTTGAAATTGTAATTAAATCCTGCATTCACCGCGTGATTAACAGCATCGCGGAGCTCCACTTTTTTCCAGAGATGTTCAACACCGGCTTCAAATACCCAGTACTTCCCACGCTGCAATCCGACATACGGACCAGTCTTACGGATCTTTACATCAAAGAATGATTTCCTTTTGTCAGGGAACATCCCGAAGGATTGCGCCCGAAGGAACGAGAATGGCAGACACAGGAGCAGTGCCGCCAACAAATACATTTTACGATTCATGGCCTAACAGTTCTTATCAGAAGAACGCAGAAAAGCCAAAAATCTTATGATTGATTGGTCTCAGGACAATGCAGCAACCAAATTATCTATCTGCTCCCGGGTATTAAATGTGTGCAAACACAAACGGATCCGTTCCCTCCCTTCAGGAACTGTCGGCGCATAAATCGGCTTGACAGCAATTTGCGCCTCATGAAGTTTCTCAGCCAGCATTTTCGCCTTTTGAACATCGCCCGTTTCAACAATCTGGATAGGCGACTCAGAAGAAGAGATCAGATTCTCAGACTCGAAAATCTCCCGGAAATAAGCAATGTTTTTCGCCAGTTTTTCGCGTCGTTGACCCAACCTTCGATCGGTCAGTATGGAGGCATTATGCACATAAACTGCCTCGGGTAGCGCAGTGGTATAAATGAATGATCGCGAAAAATTCGAAAGGAAATTGATGAGGTCATGACTTCCAAGCCAGCAGGCGCCATGTGAACCGTATGCCTTGCCAAAGGTCACAAGTCGCGCCAGTATGCGATCTGCGTGCTTCAATCCAACTCCAAGACCACGCCCCTGTTCCCCGAAAATACCAGCCGCATGCGCCTCGTCAATGACCAACCAGGCTTCGTAACGTTCACACAATTCCAGCAATCCCGGCAATTCAGCGAAATCACCGTCCATTGAATAGAGACTTTCAACGGCAACATATTTGATTCCCTCCCAGCGTTGCAGATGCTTTTCCAGGTCTTTCAGATCATTGTGCTTAAATGAATAGTTGCGCGCATGCCCCAATCGAATACCATCCCGTACGCTGGCGTGGATGTACTCATCATAAAGCACCGTGTCATCACGATGTGGCACCACACTGAAAAAGCCCAGATTGGCGTCGTATCCGGAATTGAACATTAATGCAGCTTCAGCACCAAAAAAGCCAGCCATTGTTGCTTCAGCATCGAGCACTGCCTGCGTGGTTCCGGAAATCAGCCTTGACCCCGTACTTCCGGAAAGTGATGCCACATATTCATCTTGCGCCATTCCAAGGTAGTCGTTGGAGAAAAAATCAACGAATCCCTCAAAATGAGAAAGGGAACGCAATGTTCCCTCTTCCTTTCTTTTCTTCAGTTTATTTCGATGTCGTTCATCCATCACAAAGAATCAACTGTCGTAACTTTGCGAGGCTCAAACCCATCTTTCTCCGCAGCATCACGCGCAGCCCTTAATTCCGCTTCTCGCTGAGCCTCCTGCTGCTTCCTCGCCTCAATCTTCGGATCAGGATTGCTGACCGGTTGTTCTCCATCTTTGAACGGCTCCTTTGGTACCAATCCAAGAATGCGGAACATCTCCATGTCTTCGTTGTACTCCGGATTCGGAGTGGTCAGCAGCTTATCGCCTGCAAAGATCGAGGAAGCTCCTGCCAGAAAGCATAGTGCCTGCCCTTCCATGTTCATTTTCGTACGACCAGCTGAAAGACGGATCACCGATTTCGGAAAGGCAATTCGTGCAGTTGCTACCATTCGGATCATCTCCCACTGCTCAATTGGCTTCTGGTCTTCGAGAGGCGTTCCTTCCACTGCAACCAATGCATTGATCGGAATTGACTCCGGCGGGTTTTCCATTTGCATATAACTCATCAGCAAACCGATGCGATCCTCCACCGCTTCCCCCATTCCGATAATTCCGCCGGAACAAACAGAAATTCCTGCTTTACGCGCATTTTCAATCGTTTGCAAACGATCATCGTATTCCCGTGTAGAGATCACGTCATCGTAAAAATCACGAGAGGTATCCAGGTTGTGATTGTAAGCAAACAAGCCTGCATTCTTGAGGCGCTGCGCCTGCTCTTCGTTCATCATTCCAAGCGTACAGCAAACCTCCATACCAAGGTCGTTCACTGCAGATACCATTTCAATTACCTGATCAAAATCCTTGTTGTCGCGCACCTCTCTCCAGGCCGCGCCCATGCACAAACGGGAAGAACCATTTGCTTTTGCATTCTGCGCCTGCTCAACAACCGAATCAACCGTCATCAACTTGTGTGCTTCCACATCCGTCTGGTAACGTGCAGCCTGAGGGCAATAGCCACAATCTTCAGGACAACCGCCTGTTTTAATACTCAACAAAGAAGACATCTGAACTTCACGCGGATCGTGGTACTGACGATGCACAGTTGCAGCTTCAAAAACAAGCTCCAAAAGGGGTTTGTTGTAGAGTTCAAGAAGGGCTTCTCTGGTGGTATATTTTCGGTGCGTATCCATGTGCTGATTTTGAAAAGCAAATATACATATATCTGCCAAAGAAGCCGAACGAATGAAGCTTTCTAACGATTCAGCAAACAGGTAGCATATGCTTTGATTGCACGTGCTTCCCCGAAAGAATCAACCTGCTCATGCGTCGTGGCTTTAATGGAAACCCGATCGTCTGTAATCTGCAGAATCTCAGCGATGATCTCTTTCATTTCGGGAATGTGCGGATTGAGTTTCGGGCGTTCCAGAATTACCGTACAATCGACATTCAGGACTTCGTAACCCAGATCACCAACCATCCGCATGACTTCCTTCAACAGTATCTTACTGTCGATCCCTTTGTATCTGGGGTCTTTATCCGAAAAGTGATAGCCGATGTCCCGAAGATTAGCTGCCCCCAAAAGAGCATCGCAAATTGCATGCAATAAGACATCTGCATCCGAGTGACCAACTGCCCCGTGTTCCGATTCAATACGGACCCCGCCGACAATCAGTGGCAAACCCTTCTCCAGACGGTGAACGTCAACTCCGTATCCGATACGAAGATTCATCACTATTCAGGCGCTGATTCGGCTGATTTCGAAGACTTGGCTCCGAAGTTAAAGTAGAGCGAGAAACGCAGTGTATTCGCCAATGGATTCTGACGCTTGAGCGTTGCCAGGTAGGAAATATCGATCCCGAACTTGTTGTAGCGGAATCCGGCACCCACATTGAAATACTGACGTGCTCCCTTTGTATAATCTTCGTAGAAGAATCCTGCACGGATCGCCACAATATTGTTGTACCAGTACTCCAGTCCAACGGCAATGTTGATCTCTTTCAATTCCTCCACAAGGCGCGAATTCTTCTCAATCACATAGGAGCCATCATCGTTCTGAAGATACTCTCCTGTATCCGGATCCTTTGCCAATCTTCCCGGTGCATCGTAGAATGACTGAAGCATTCCGGAAATCACACCGACATCACTGTTCTTACCGGACGCCAATACTACATCTCCGGCCGAATTTTCCACATAGATCGGAGGTGTAGGAACCAACAATTTCTGAAGGTCCAGGGAAGCGGTCAATGTGTTGTATTTATCAAGTTCTGCTTTGAATGAGTTCCCGATCTTCAGGTTCATCGGAAGGAAATCCCCCGGCGCATTCGATCCGACATCCGTATACTTGATCTTGTTTCCGATATTGTTGATCGTCGTTGCAAACGTATACGTTCCCTTCGTACTCCCGGCACGAACCTCATCATTGAAGAAGGTAAACGAAATATCCGCTGCTCCCGCCAATCCTGCCTTGGTATTTACTCCGGCAACCGGAAGACCTCCGGTCAGGTTGGAATAGATGAATTTCCCATTCAATCCGACGCTCGTACGTTGAGAAGTGCGGAAAGCATAACCAGCTGTAACCTCAAATTCACTTGGCTTATCATCACGAATGATGTCTCCGTTCTGATCGGTAAAGGTGATCTCACCGAGACTGAAGTAGCGCAATGCTCCTCCAACGGAGTGACGCTCATTAACCTTATAATATCCGGAAAGGTAGGACAGATGAATATCATTTGTCAACTGGCGCAACCATGGTGTATAAGACACCCCAATCTCACCGTTACTTTCTGAAAAATTCATCATCGAAGTATTCCAGTAGATCGAATTGGCGGATGCACTCAAAGCAGTTCCTGCATCTCCCATTGCACCAGCCCTTGAGTCGGGCGTAATAGCTACAAATGGAACAGCAGTAGTGATTGTATTCAATTGTAAATCTTTATTGGTCGCCTGACCGAAAGCAAGCCCCGAAAACAACACGCATGCACTGCTAAAGATTTATTTATTCATTCTTTTCTGATTTGAACCTGCAAATATACGTATTTGAAGCTCCTTTATTGTATTCTGTTATCTTAATATTACCAACTTCTCCAATTTCTCATCGATGGTACCATCCGGCGCCTTCACTTTGACGCGGTACACATAAACTCCTTTCGCAAGTTGGTCTCCAAAATCATCCCGGCCATCCCATTCGATGCCTTCCGAACGGAAACCTTGCGTTTGAACCAACCTGTTGATCGTTCGCACAAGACGCCCGGACACCGAGAAAATCTGCACCTGAGCCTCCAATGCACTGCACACCTGATTGTGCTCGAAATAAAACTCCGTATGCGTCGTAAATGGATTCGGGTAGTTGAGCACGTGATCCAGTGACATCTGTTCCTTGGCTTTCACCTCAAAATCAATGGAGGCTTCAGAGGAATTGTTGTTCACATCCCAAACCTTTACGGTCAATGTGTGTCTTCCCGGCTCCAGTTCAGCGAAGTTGTAACGAATCTCTCCCGATTGGTACGAATCAATATCCGCCGTGTAATAGTCGTTCAAAACAATAGGATCACCGGTCTCCCCATCCAGGACTGCTGTCAAATCATGTCCGACACCATTTCCAACGGCATTGATCCCGTTATCATCATACAGTTTTGCAAGTAGAACAGGCGTTTCATCCGTGATCCCGCCACTTACAAAAGCCTCATCGTTCAGATAAAGGCGAATCTCAGGACCTTCGGAATCATTGATTCCATTCGGATCCACACCACCAACATATACCCGCTGCTCATCTCCGAGTGCATCATATGACCCGTTTTCCGCATAATAGCTGATCTTTCCAAAATCATACGAATAATTGATATCCTTCGGCACAATGAACGTGAATTCGAAATAACCATTCACCACGCTGGCCTTCCCACGATACACTTTGTTCGTCTGAAGATCAAAAGCGATAATCGGAGATTCCGTAGGATCATTACCCAGCGTCGTCTGCACTTTTGGCTTATCATATACCGACGGATAAACAACACCGTTGAAGTTGTTCAATA
>JBNKYR010000109.1:0-11914 GCA_050300995.1 Crocinitomicaceae bacterium
TTTGATGAAACGCTCTTGCGCGATTGTCTTTTGTTCTTCACTTTCTCCTTCAAAACGATCCGGGTGGTGGATCTTCACCAGTTGACGGTATGCTTTCTTGATCTCATCAATGCCGGCGTGCTCGGATATTCCCAGGATTTCACAGCAGTGAATGATCAGTTTTTTCTGAGAACTTTGAGAGGACGTAGACTTCGTCTCTCTGCGCTCTGTATACATGGCCAGGATGCTCCGAAATTCTTTTGGAGTGATATCCAGCAAAGTGGCACATTGATCCAGCAATTTTAATTCTGCGGGATTCATTCTGCCGTCTACCATCGACAATCCTGTCAGAAAATAGAGGATATGAATGCGCCGCTTCTTTTGGGGGATGTGAAGCTTCAGCCATTTCGTTACGGTCTCCACTCGCACCGGATTTCGATAGGCATAACTGATCGAATGACTGAAATTGTAGGGATCTCCGGGAAAATAGCGCTGAAAGTACTGCCCCATGTATCGGATCTTATCTCCGGCGTCTACCGGATCGCTTTGGATCAGCCGCGCTGCAAGACAAATGTAGGCTTCCATCATATGTTCACGCGTATACGGAAGCCCGGCAGGGAAGACGCCATTCTGCCAAATACCGTCATAGCGACGCATTTCCCAACTTCTCAATCCGAAGAAAAAGATGGGGATCATCACCAGGATGCCAACAACAAAATCAATTGGATCGTACGGTTCAAAAAGGGGAATGATTAACCACAACACGCGGTGAAGTTAAGGATTTACATTGTTGCATAAGGGACGGCAAAATCAAAAAAAAATCCTCCTTCGGAAATTCCGGAGGAGGATCTGATAAGTTTTATACGGGTTATTTCACCAACTCCATTTCGTCGATCAGGTTGGAAGCACCGTAGCACTTATCAACCAACCAAAGCGTATAACGAATGTCCAATGAAATGGTTCGCTGAATGTTCGGTTCAAAGAAGATGTCCCCGGACATAGCCTCCCAGTTTCCATCAAACGCGGTTCCGATGAGTTGTCCGTCTCCGTTGATCACTGGAGAACCTGAGTTTCCTCCGGTAATGTCGTTGTTGGAAAGGAAGTTGACCACAAGGTTTCCGTTGGCGTCAGCATACTGTCCGTAGTCCTTTTTCTTCCAAAGCTCTTTGATTCTCGGATCGACAATGAACTCCGGATTGCCTGGATCTTCTTTCTGCATTACACCGTCAAGTGTTGTCACATAATCGTAGTGAACACCATCCCGCGGACTGTAAGGTAAAACGTTTCCGTAAGTAAGTCGCATTGTTGAATTTGCATTCGGATAGAATTTGCGGTCCGGCTGCATCAATCGCAATCCTTTCACAAAACGGCGGTTGGCGCGTTCAAGTTCATCACTTACTTTCTTGATCGTGTCTGCATCTTTTGCTTTGACAAAAGCGTCGTTCATATCCATGATCAACTGGAACAGGGGATCAGCGGTAAGCGCTTTCTCGGTCGGCGCAGAGGCAAATGCCTCGAATCGTGCCTTATCCGTGAAGATGGATTTGCTGCGGACAGCGTTCATGAATTTTGCAATTCCCTTGTCTCCTTTCGCTGCAATAGCTGCTGTATAAGGTCCGAGCTGATCGGAAGGGATGTCACGAATGTACATGCGCAGAACTTCTTCCACAATCTCAAGTTCGATGTCCATGTTCGCCTTTTCGAAGAATTCAAGAACGATCTTCTGAAGACTAGAATTGATCATATCGGCACGAACTTCGCCTGCTGTCCCCATCTTTACGGCATCCAGCCAGAACTTGTATCGGAATGCAGCCAGGTTAATATCGACCGTGTAAATGAATTCTGACTGATATGTTTTGATGTACACGATGTTGTTCGTTGCATCGTAGTAACGCTGCATTGAAGGCAGTACATCGGCATAGAATGCATCGTTCTTTGTGAACGCGGCAAATTCCTTTTCGATCTGTTGTTTCTTGTCGATCACGTTGTTTTTCTTCACCTGTTCGGTCTGACCGATAAAGTACTTCCAATAGTTTGCCACCTGTGCATATTTGGAGGAATACTTCAGACGTACATCTACGTCCTGATCCATGTGAGATTTCATGATCGCAAGCTTTTTCGCACGGATATCCACACGTTTTGGCTGCTCAAGCGTAATTGCCTGCTCCACACCCCATGAGCACAGGTAACGATCAGTTGATCCTGGGAATCCCATGATCATTGCGTAATCATCTTTGTGTACTCCTTTCAATGAGATCGGCAGCGCATGTTTGGGAGCGTAAGGTTGGTTGGACTCCGAATATTCTGCTGGCTTATTATCGGCTCCTGCGTAGATGCGGAACATGGAAAAATCAGCGGTGTGTCGTGGCCACATCCAGTTATCAGTGTCACCACCGAACTTTCCTGCAGATTGCGGGGGAGTACCTACAAGTCGAACATCTTTGAATGTTTCCTTCACAAAGAGGTAGAATTCATTTCCTTCGAAGAAATCACGGATGAAAGCTTCATAATTGGTGCCGGTAGTAGCATCTTTCACCAGGATCTCGGAAAGCTCCTTGATCTTTGCGTTACGCTCTTCCTCAGTCATTTCTGGTTTCAGTTGTGCATTGATATCGTCCGAAACATCCTGAATACGGACAATAAATGTTGCAAAAAGGCCGGGAATCGGAATTTCCTGGGCATGGTTCTTTGCCCAGAAACCGTTGTCGAGGTAATTGTGTTCGGGGGTAGAAGACTCTGCAATAGCGTCATACCCGCAGTGGTGATTGGTAAGGATCAATCCCTGTTTGGAGATGATTTCTCCTGTACAGAAACCTCCAAAGGAGATCACGGCGTCTTTCAGCGAGGAATGATTAATCGAGTAAATCTCTTCCTGTGTGAGACGAAGACCGTGCTTTTTCATGTCTTCATAATTTCGGCCAAGCATAAATGGCAACCACATGCCCTCATCGGCACGTACGATCTGACCGGTTAACAAGACAATGATCAGTAGGCGAATTCCTAGATGTTTCATATGTTTTTTGATTTGGGTGGCTAATGTACCAAACTTTTCGGCAAATCCGGTGCCGGAAATGACAGACAAAAAAAATCCGGGACGAATGGTCCCGGATTCAATATTTAAAAGAATCTTTCTCTTAGATGGTTACATTGAAATCAACCGATTTTTCTTCGATCAGAAGACCTCCGAAACAGTTGGTGTACTGATAGTAGCAAATGGCTTTCAATGTATAATTCCCCTGCATAAGATTTGTTGTCAACGTATAGGTTCCGTCAATGATGTCACCAGGCCCGAGATATGCACTTGTCATACCTGTGTTACCAGCATACAGATCAGCAGTCGTAAGAACCAGCTGCGCTCCGTTGTATACTTCGTAAACGATCCATGGTTCGGAATAATTCAACTTGATTGAATCACCATAAGTGTTTGAGAAGGGCATGTTCATTACGATATCATCGCCCAACGCAAATGTGGTTGTGGGATTTCCCAATACATCCGTCAACTGGATTTCACCAAAGTAGTTTTCGGTACAATATCCTGGTACATCTTTCTTACAACTGTTAAGAAAAGTCAGTGAAACAAGCGCTACAGCGGTCAGGAAGTAAAATTTCATTTCGTTGAATTTTTGCATAAATGTACAATATATTTCATTTATCCGTAAAATATGGTATAAAGTTTATCATTCACCAAATGAAATCTCATCCAGGAACAACCATGTGTCATTCCCGGCGCCAAGGTGCCATTCGGGACATTTTCCATGATTGATTACGGATACTTTCAGCTTCTTGACCGGTCGATCTGCGTCGATATTTCCTCCAACGATTTTTTTGTGAGGAGGCATGTCGTTAGAGGTCTCGTTGTCAAGAATACTGGTTACCCCGCCTGATTCCCAGTTTACGCCGTCATAGGAAAATGAAAAGGTAACCTGGCGCGGGAGGAAAACCCATGATTTCATATCGCTCAGACAGCCAACGGAAACATTCCGGATCGTTCTTGGTGTGTCAAATGTGATTTCGGCAACAACGTCCTGTGCCCAAAAGCCCTGCCAGTCACCTGTTCGGAATTCGTTTCCTCCCTGAATGCCATCGATCAGTGCTAGTGGGCCGGAAGAAGCATATTGATTGGCATATTCCGAGTACAATTTCAGATCAACGCTGTTGTCACTTTTGATAAAGGTATTACTGATCACCGCACTGGTCGCAACAGAATTGGCTGCCAGCGCCTTTACGGTTGTATTTTGACTAACAGTGAAAGGCGAGGTGTACACCGGAGAGGTTCGCGTCGGTTCACTGCCATCTGTCGTATAGTGGATTGTATACCGTTCCGGATAAAGAACCGAAAGCGAAAGTGTCAGTGAATCGGAAAAGACACGATCGGTCTGATTAAAATAGGGAAGCGGAACGAATTGATCAGGCAACGAAGAAAGGGTGGGGGCGTGACTGAATTTATCCCGTTTCGGATTGGGTTCCGTTCCCATGGTAATTTCGAGCTCTCCACCTGCGATCAGCTCTTCGTGCGAAAAATAGTTCCTGTTGACCGGTTGTCCGTTGAGCACCACAGCCTGGACGTATTTAGCTTCACGACTGTTGTTCAATACGGTGAAGTGTAGTTTCTTTCCATTCTCGAATCGAATCTCCGCCTCGTTCATCAGTGGACGTCCGATCTCGTAATAAGGATTTCCGGGGGCGATCTGGTAAAGTCCGAGCGCACTCAATACGTACCACGAAGACATTTGTCCGCAATCCTCATTTCCTGAGAGGCCGTCAGGGGCATTATGATACATTTCCTTCAGGATCCGATCGATATATAGGTTGGTTTTTTCCGGATGGTTGGTGTAATTATAAAGATAGGCCATGTGATGTGAAGGCTCATTTCCGTGGGCATACTGTCCGATCAATCCGGTAATGTCTGCCTGATCGCGACCACTGAGTTCCATGGTGGTAGTAAACAACCGGTCAAGCCACGCCTCCAGTGAATCCGGCCCACCTATGAGGTCACGTAAGACACCAACGGCATGCGGTGCATAAAGCGAATACTGCCAACTGTTGGCTTCCGTGTAATTGAAATTTACTTCCGCAGGATCGAATGGAGCAAACCACAAACCGTCACGACGTGCACGCATAAATTTGGTAGTAGGATCGTAGTGGTTCAGGAAATTGAACTGATCAACGGAAAAAGACGTTTCGGACAGGTCTGGCATCGTGCCCACACAAAAATCGTCGTAGGCATATTCGAGGGCTTTGGATACGGATTCCGGTTCAATTCCGGCATTGAGGTAGCCGTTTTCCTGAAAGAATTTCTTTCCGTATTCATCCAACCCGGCAGTGGCAACCATTGCCTTTGTAGCTGCTTTACGATCGAATCCCTCAATGCCTTTGGATACAGCATCTGCAATTACCGAAACACTGTGAAAGCCAATCATACATTCGGTTTCGTTCCCGGCAAGTTCCCATACCGGGAGATCGCCACCTTCCTGAAACTGACGCAGAAAAGTATTGATGAAGTCGGTGGTTCGTTTTACTTGTGTGAGCGTGAACAGGGGGTGAGTTGCCCGGTAAGTATCCCAAATGGAAAATACAGTATACTGCCGATCATCTTTGTCATCAAGCTGGTGAATGGCCATATCGCGTCCGCGGTAACGTCCGTCCACATCGCTGAAGGTATTCGGAGCAAGAAAGGAATGGTACAGGGCCGTGTAGAAATTGGTCATTACTTCACGGTCACCTGAACTGAAGCGAATTCTGGAAAGTTCTTTTTCCCAGGCATTGTTCACGGTGGCCCGTGTTCGCTGAAAATTCCAGTCCGGAATCTCCCTTTCCAGGTTCTTTTTCGCACCATCCGTATCAACTGCGGAAATTCCTACGCGGAGCATCACTTTCTCCGTGCTCTTGGGAAAGGTCAGCAACAGCTTGTGCTCATTATCCTTTGTGTAAAAACGTGCCTTCTCATACGGGGTATCCAATGAAATGTAAAAATAGAAGTGTTGCTCTGCTGCCCAGGCTTCCGAGATCCTTGATCCGCTGACGGTTTGCTTATCAGGTGATTCGAGTGTCGCAGAAAGAACTCTGTCCCGGTGATCAAGATCAATGAGGATATACTTCTTTTCGTTCGCTTTGTGAAATGTGTATTCATGCAATCCGGCGCGTTCGGAGACGGTCAGGCGTGCATCGATGTTTCCTTTTTCCAGGTGCACCGAATAGAAACCCGGAGCGGCCATTTCATTGTCATGATGAAACACATCGCCGTAACCTCCCTGTTTAGAATAGCCAGGATCGGTTTTCGCCGTGCCGCTTTGAGGTACGATCAACAGATCACCATAATCACTGACACCCGTTCCGCTCAGGTGCGTGTGGCTGAATCCGTAAATGATCGAATCCGAGTAATGATAGCCTGAACAGCCATCCCAGCCGTCATGGCGGGTGTCCGGACTCAGTTGAATCATCCCGAATGGTGCACTGGCTCCCGGGTAGGTGTGTCCGTGTCCACCGGTTCCGATAAAGGGGTTGACATACGTAGTCTTTGAGGCGTTGGCTAAACTGGGTGTGGTTTCCCTGTTGATGTATTTCGTTCGTGTGTCCTGGGCTTTACGCAATTCCTCGACCTGGCCGAAAAGTTGTTCCGCAAAAACCAGTGCAATGAGGAGACAGAGAGATTTTCCGATCATTCTTTGAGTTGATTCCATACAAGGGAAGAAGCGCCGAGTACGGCTGCGTTCTTGTCATGCAAGGTGGAAATGCGTATTTCGATCTTATCCTTGTATATGTTGAGGAGTCCTTCTTCCATATAATCCTTTACCATATTGGCAAAGGCCTGTCCGCTTTGTGCGATTCCTCCGAAGAGGATGTAGGCTTTCGGGCTGCTGAAACACGCGAAATCTGCAAGTGCTTCTCCTAATGTTTTGGCAGTAAATTCAATGATTTCCCGACAGAACTTGTCACCATCCTGTGCAAGTCTGAATACATCGTGAGCATGCGGATTTTCGAGCGCCATGATCTTCGATTTGGCTTTATGCTCGGATTCCAGTTCCGTGATGGATCGTACCACACCGGTAGCCGATGCATAGGTTTCCAGGCAGCCGTGGCGACCGCAACCGCAAAGACGACCGCCATTCACAACGCGGATATGACCGTATTCCCCGGCAAAGCCATCGTGACCGTAAACAAGAGTCTTATTGACGACAACACCACTTCCAACACCCGTTCCAAGGGTAATGGTTACAAAATCCTTAAGGCCTTTGGCGGCGCCATAGATCATTTCTCCGATCGCTGCAGCGTTCGCATCGTTGGTCAGGATCGCTTTACTCTTGAAACGGAATTCGAACAAGCGGGCCAGGGGAATGATTCCTTTCCACTTGAGATTCGGTGCAAATTCAATGGTTCCTGAAAAGTAGTTTCCATTCGGAGCGCCGATCCCGATTCCGATAATGTTCTTGAGTTGTCCCATTTCACGGACACGGGTGTAGATCTTTTCAACAAGATCTTCAGGAGTAGGGCAACTGGCTGTTTCGATGGTCTCTTCATAATAGATGTGTCCATGTTCGTCTGTCAGGCCGAATACCGAATTCGTGCCGCCAATATCAATTCCCAGTGCCAGGTGTTTGTCCATACCGTTTATTCAGCCGCATTAAAATTCCACTCCTTGTAAAACTGTGCGAGAAATGTTTCCATGAATTGATGTCTTTCCCGGCCTATTTCCCGTGCGGTAGCGGTATTTAAGCGATCGGATAAAAGTAGCAATTTCTCGTAGAAATGGTTGATCGTCGATGTATTCCCATTGACGTATTCCTGAAAGGAAGAATGGAGAGTGGGAGCCGCATCCGGATCGTACATTGGTTGTCCTTTGTGACCGCCGTACGCAAAGGTACGTGCGATTCCGAGCGCGCCAATGGCATCCAGGCGATCAGCATCCTGGACAATACGCCCCTCGAGTGATTCCATTTCAGTAGGAGTATTTGCTCCTTTATAGCTGATATGGTCCACAATGTAACGCACTTTTCCTGCGAGTTCTTCGGGAGCGCCCAGGTCGATCAATAATTCGTAGGCAACGGTGCCGCCTGCATCGAGAATCCCTCCGTTTAATTTGTGGTCGGAAATGTCGTGCAGGAGTGCTGCCAGTTCAACAAGTTCGAGGTCGCCTCCTTCTTTGGATTGAAGGTAGCGGGCAGTTTGTAATACGCGTTGAACATGATGCCAGTCGTGTCCGGAAGCATCACCGGCAAATTGTTCGCGGATACGAGCGGTAACCTTTTCGGTAAGCGTCATTCTTCGTTTTCTATGAGATCAAATAACTGAATTCTTCCATGTGTCGTCGTGGCTACCAACTGATCTTTTGTGGCTCCAAGCGAAAAATAGTTCCCATCTGCAAAAGGAGTCCACGTCTTTCCGTTATCAGTGGAAAAGTCAATCCCGTTTGTGCCGCCGGCATAAAAAACTCCGTTTTTATAAAAAACACAAGAGCGATACCCGCGCACAGTTTCCGTTGCATTGTACCATGAGTCACCGCCATTCAGCGTGTAGAAGCAGGTGTTCATTCCAAGGCCGGCATCTTTGTAATCTCCCCCTACGATCACTCCAATAGTGTCATTGGCAAAGCACATGGAATAACCGCCTGTTGATTCTCCCGGATAGTAGGGAAGAACAACATCCTTCCATGTTTTTCCATTATCCGTTGATTTAAAAAAACGACTTTTCATACCACCGGAAATGAAGATGTAGGTGTGGTCGTTCAGGATCTGCACATTCGTTCCGCTTGCTGCGAAACCGGCTTCCCCTTCATTCGCGGTAATGCTTCCTTCACAACGTTCCCACGTTTTTCCTCCGTCTGCAGAATGAAACAGGCTGAATTGACCATCTACAGGGTCGCCCATCAGGAAGCCGCGTTTGCCAAAAATGTCAAGGCCGTCCAGAAAGACGCCCTTCCAATCCGGTAATGCCACAAGTTTTACACCGCCGTTCAGGTCAATGATCGCCAGTTTTCCGTCGTCTCCGCTGTGCATGGCGATCAGGGATTTCTCGGCCATCTCTATATCACGAATTTCATCAAATTTCGGAAGTTTGAAGATCATCTGTGTACGGTCCTTTTCCAGGTTCATGTAATAGACCGACCCATCTGAATTTCCTATAAAAATGCGTGTGTCTTCACAAAGTAGCCCACGACCATAGATCAGAGAGTCGCCGTAAGCGATTACCGGAGCTTTGCGATTGCGTTTGATGTACTTTTTCTGCCCAAATCCGCTGCTTGCCAGTAGTAGGCAGAAAAGGCTAAGCAGGAAATTTTGCTTCAAATTGTGCACGTTGTGTTTCTTTTAATTGTTCGAGGTTGCCGGGAAGTTCACGTTTCCAGCGCTTATGCGACCATAACCAGTATTCAGGTTTTTTCATGATCTCGGCTTCCAGAAGATGCGTATGCGCTTCCGTGATTTCTCCCCAGTGCATTTTACGGGGTTCGTCCGTAATAAGTTGTAGTTTGAGTTGATAGTGTCCGCGGCGAACTTTGTGGGTCGTAAAGTAAACCACTGCGTAATCCAATTCATGCGCCATCAGTTCAGCACCGAAAAGCACAGCCGTTGGTTGATGCAGGAATTCCATCCAGTAACTTTTCAGTGAATTGCCCGGTGATTGATCGGAAAGAACAAGCACTGCTTTGGTTTCGTTCTTCAAACGTTCAAGCTCTTCGCGGTAATTCTTTGCATGGACAACGGTCATCCCGAAGCGTGAACGACGTTCGTTGATTTTGTCGTCCCAAAACGAAGACGTCATAGGCATTCCGATTCCAACTGCTTTGTGGGGGAACTGAAGTCCCTGAGAACTGACAAGCCATTCCCAGTTATTGTAATGCCCGGATACGAGGATGACATTTCGCCTGGCTTCGAAAAGGTGATCCATGATCTCCGGATTTGCAACAGTCATTCGGCGTCTGATCTGTCGCTCGGAAATGGATAAATTCTTAATTCCTTCGGCCAGGAGGTCCGTGAAATGTCTGTAGAAGCGTCGCTTAATGCGTTTCAGTTCCTTTTCGGATTTCTCCGGAAAACTTCGTCGAAGATTCCCTTCAATGACCGATTTACGGTAGGGGACAACAGTCAGAATCAGAAGATAAAAGAAGTCGGTGAAGCAATAGAGCACCGGTAGAGGCAACCAGGAAAGTGGGAGAACGAAACAATAGTATCCGATCTTTGCCAGCATCATTTCCGGTATTTGGTGCCCCACAATTCTTCGATCTTCCGGGCGATTTCCTGTTCTTTTCCGCTGCTACCGGCATGGAAAAAGTTGTGACCTGCAATCTCTTCCGGAAGAAATTCCTGCTGGACAAAATTGCCGGGAAAATCGTGAGAATACTGATATCCCTTTCCGTATCCAAGATCCTTCATCAGTTTGGTCGGCGCATTGCGTAAGGGAAGAGGGACGCCGAGATTTCCTGTCTGACGAACCGTTTCCTGTGCTTCTTTGATCGCCATGTATGCTGCGTTTCCTTTCGGTGAACTGGCAAGATAGATCGCGCACTGTGCAAGAATAATCCGTCCTTCGGGCCAGCCAACGGTTTGAACTGCCTGAAAACAATTGTTCGCCATCAAAAGGGCATTCGGGTTGGCTAGGCCAATGTCTTCCGAAGCAGAGATGATCAGACGACGCGCAATGAACTTGGGGTCTTCACCGCCCTCAACCATGCGCGCCAGCCAGTAAACTGCAGCGTTCGGGTCACTGCCACGAATCGACTTGATGAAGGCTGAAATAATATCGTAATGTTGTTCTCCGTCCTTGTCATACATTGCAACGGATTGCTGGGCAACATTCATTACGACGTCATCCGTAATGATCACGGGATCTTCCGGAAAGGAACCGACAATGATCTCAAAAATGTTCAGCAATTTACGTGCATCTCCTCCGGAAATGGCAAGTAGTGCATTGGTTTCCTGCAATTCGATTTTTCGCTTTTTGAGCTCTTTGTCCTGCTCAATGGCTTCCTCCAGGATTTGCGAAAGGGATTCTTTCGTGTGTTCTTTGAGAACGTAGATCTGACAACGAGACAACAATGCCGAGATCACTTCGAAAGAAGGATTTTCAGTGGTGGCACCGATGAGGGTTACAATTCCTTTTTCCACGGCTCCAAGCAGTGAATCTTGTTGTGCTTTGCTGAAACGATGGATCTCGTCAATGAAGAGGATCGTACCCGATTGCTGGAACATTCCGGCAGATTCGACCTTCTGGATCACTTCACGCACATCCTTCACGCCGGATGAAATAGCAGACAGCGTATGAAACGGTCGGTTCAGGTGTTTTGCGATGAGATGAGCCAAAGTGGTTTTTCCAACGCCGGGAGGTCCCCAGAAGATCATGGAAGGGATCAGGCCTGAATCAAGTGAGCGTCGTAACGAGGCTCCGGACTTCAGCAAATGATCCTGCCCCTTGTACTGGTCAAGGGTAGAGGGACGCATACGCTCAGCTAACGGGGCTCTCACACTCATAAGGCGAATAAATAACTTGGTAAAAATAACGATTTCGGAGCGGTAAGTACTACCGTTTTTGAATCAGTTATCGGAAGGGTTGAGTGGAAAACGTGACATGACCTTGAACTTTCCGCCCAGGTTTTCCATTGTCTTTTTCCAGACGTCATCATCCGAAGTATTCAGTACCTGTTCTTTGGAGATATTATTCAGTACGATCCACGATTTCTGACGTAATTCCTGTTTCAACTGACCTTTGTCCCATCCGGAATAACCGATAAAGAATCGAACATGATCAGCTTTTTCAGGGTGTTCTTCAAGAATACGCGTGAGTGCTTTGAAATCACCACCGATGTACAAACCTTTGGAAGAGGGAATGCTGTTCGGAATTTCTTCTCCCAGATCATGGATGTAGAAGAGATTTGAGGTGTCCACGGGTCCGCCGAGACTGATTCTTGAACTTACTGAGGGAAACTCCTTGATGAAATCAGTTA
>JBNKYR010000110.1:0-11864 GCA_050300995.1 Crocinitomicaceae bacterium
CGAATCGAAGAGCGCCTTCTCCCTGCGCATATTGCTGTCTGGCAAGCGCGGTGTAACGATCTTTGTAGGCATTGGGCCAGATGTGGATGTAGATCTGGTCCAGCGCATTGGGACTGTTGTTCTGGTACACGAACGATTCGGAGCCATGCAGTATATGTTTCCGATCGTCCAGCTCGACACTGATCGTGTAGTCGACACGTTGCTGCCAGTAGGGCGTCTGTGCATTGGAGAACAGTGCAGGAAGCAGCAAAAGAAGCAGGAGCAGAGAGCGTTTCATGATTATCCGCATTTGATTGCTAAAGATACATGTTTCCGTATTCGGGTGGACTTCGTCAGGGAATTGTATTTTTGAATTATGGAGTATATCGATAAGCGGTTCAAAAATGGGATGGGTAGTGTTTTTTTCTTTTGTTGCATGTTTGTTTCCATACAGACATTGGCGCAGACTCGTTTTCGTGAGGTCCCGGTAGAGGAAAGTCACCTGGTTTTTACCAATCGTCTTACGGAGAGTCAGGACTGGAATTATTTTACCTACATGAACATTTACAATGGGGGAGGTATTTCCGTCGGTGATCTGGATGGTGATCAGTTGCCCGAACTCTTTATGGTGGGAAACATGTCGGGAAATCACTTGTTTCGCAATAAAGGGCATTTACAGTTTGAGGATGTGACCGCATCATCGGGCGTTGGTTCCGAAGGTGGTTGGTTCACGGCCACCACGATGGCAGACGTAAACGGCGATGGCCTTCAGGATCTTTATGTTTGTCGGGCAGGAAGCAAGAAATTTCCATCCGAAAACCAGTTGTGGATCAATAAAGGGAATCTGCAATTCGAAGAACAGGGGGCACTCTACGGTGTGAACGACCGCGGAAATTCAACCGATGCGGTCTTTTTTGATGCGGACAATGACGGCGACCTCGATCTTTATGTGGTGAATCATCCGAATGATTTCAACCTGCCATTCGAGCAGCGGCTGGAAAAGGAGAAACATCCATTGTGGGAGGAATCGGATCACCTGTACATTCAGAATGCAGAAGGACGCTTCGAGGACGCAACGGAATACTATATGCAGCCTAACTGGGCTTTCGGATTGAGCGTTACCGCCGCCGACTTCAATAACGATGGACTCATCGATCTGTTTGTGGGGAACGATTTCTCGGAACGCGACTTCCTTTGGATGAATCAGGGAAATGGAAGATTCAAGGATCAGCTTTATTCGGCCTTCAATCATACGAGTAATTTTTCGATGGGCTCGGATGCAGCCGATTTTAATAACGATGGCCATATCGACTTGTTTGTAGCGGACATGATGGGAGCAAACAGCTACCGAAAAAAAACAAACATGTCGGGTATGAACCCAGAGGTTTTTTGGGACAATGTGAATCATGGGCGACACTACCAGTACATGCAGAATGTACTCCAGATGAATGCGGGCAACGGTTGTTTTTCCGAAATGGCGGCATTTTCAGGAACCGCAAACACCGACTGGAGCTGGACCAGCCTTTTTGGTGACCTTGACAACGATGGCTGGAAGGATTTGCTTGTCACCAATGGCATGCGCCGCGACGTTCGGAACAATGATGTCGGGAAGAAGTTTACCGGAAAGCCGTTGGAATACCTGGTTGCACATTACGATTCCCTGCTGGGGCTGTTGCCTGTGAACCCGCTTCCGAATTACATCTTCAGGAACAAGGGCGATCTGACCTTTGAGAACCTTGCCGAATCATGGGGAGTGAATTATGCCGGTTTTTCAAACGGTGCGGTGGAGGCCGACCTCGATCTTGACGGGGATCTCGACCTGGTGTTTAACAACCTGGAGGATCTGACATCTTTGTATGAGAACAGGACCTCTGACGGACATTATCTGCAGGTAAGTTTGGAAGGCAAAGGAAAAAACACCCGGGGAATCGGAGCGAAGGTGTATGTGACTACTGCCGACGGCACTCAATTGTACGAACTAAGTACTTCCCGCGGATTTCTTTCCGGGGCCGAAGCCGTCGTTCATATTGGATTGGGAAAGACAACGAAGGCAGAACGGGTGGAGATCGTCTGGCCGGGAAACAAACGACAGATATTGCAGGATGTTGCTGCCGACCAGCGTATCCGGGTGCGTCAGGCGGACGCTCTGTTGACCGAAGAGGAAGATCTTCCTGCGACCTTGATACATCAGGAGCCTTCGTGGGGTGCGGCATACAATCACCAGGAAAACCCCTATGATGATTATGCGAAGGAAGTGTTGCTGCCCTACGAGTATTCCGGTCTGGGACCTTCGTTGGCGGTTGGCGATGTGAACGGCGACGGACTCGAAGACTTTTTTGTAGGAGGGGTGTCCGGTTGGCGCGGAGCACTCTTTACGCAACTTCCCGGAGGAAAATTTGAAGTAAAGGACCAACCTGCGATCTTTCAGCCCTTCGACGAGCGGGAAGATATAGTAGCGGTATTCTTTGATGCGGACAACGACGGTGATCAGGATCTTTATGTGGGGGAGGGATCGAATGAATGGGAAGTCGGTGCGGAACAGTACCGGGACCTGCTTTACCTGAACGATGGAAAAGGTGTTTTTTCCGTAGCAGAAGATCGTTTACCTGATCTGCGGATCAGCACGGGAACGGTAAAACCCTGCGATTTTGATGGAGACGGTGATCAGGACCTGTTTGTCGGAGGACGCCTTGTGCCGGGCAAGTATCCGTATCCTGCTGAATCGGCAATACTGGTGAACAACGGAGGTCGTTTTGATGTGCTGAAGGCTTCCGCATTTCCTGCACTGAAAGAACTGGGAATGGTGACTGATGCGCGTTGGTTTGATATCAACAAGGACGGCTCTCCTGATCTGATCGTGACAGCCGAATGGCAACCGGTTCGCGTATTTTTGAACGAGAATGGCCATTTTAGCGATGCTACAAAGCACTTCGGACTGGATCAGTATACCGGTTGGTGGTATTCCCTCGAACTGGCCGATGTCAATGGAGACGGGATAATGGACATTCTTGCGGGAAATCTTGGTGAAAACTCCCGGCTGCACCGTCCGGGTGATCCGCCCTTGCAAGTGTATGCCGGGGACATGGACGGAAACCACACCACTGATATTGTATTGAGTACCATCGAAGAAGGCAAGGTATATCCGGTACGCGGACGCCAGTGTTCATCTCAGCAGGTTCCGGTGATCAGTGATCGTTTCAAAACCTACGACGCTTTTGCCAGTGCCACGGTAGCTGAGATCTATGGAGAGGAATTGAACGAGGCCTTGCATCTTTCAGCCAACTGGCTGGAGTCGACGGCTTTCCTTGGCCGGGCAGATGGAACGTATGAAGCTGTTCCTTTTCCTGCGGTGGCTCAGCTTTCTGCTGTTCAATGCATTGATCTGGTGGATGTGGACAGAGATGGAACGGATGAGATCGTACTGACAGGCAACCTGTACCGAACTGAAGTGGAGACACCACGTTTGGACGCATCGGTGGGAGTGATCCTGAAATGGAAGAACGGGAAATTTGTACCCATGCCTCTGGAGGAAACAGGTTTCTTTGCTTACGGCGACATCAAAAGCACAGGGGTGCTGAAGGATGACCTCGGCAGAACGATGATCATTACTGCCCCGAACAGCGGCTCTTTACGCCTGTTCCGGGTAGGATTCTAGTGCTCCTGCGCTTCGCGTTCTTCCGGATCTTCCGTTTCAGGAGGGAAGAGCTTCTCAGCATCCTTCTGTCCTTGCAAACGGTCCAGCAGATCCTCAAGCTGTGAAATGGTCAGTCCTTTACCGATGATCTTTTTGTCCTTGTCAAGAACAAAAACACGTGGCGTGGTGAAAATATCAAAGGTTTGCTGATAGTTCAACGACTCAATGGTGGTGTACCGCAGTAGTTCCTGCAATTTTGCCTGATTATCCGATTTGTCCATTGCGTCTTTGTACAGACGGTCGGTAACAGCCACGTTGATGAAGCTCAGATGGTTCTTACGGATAAAAGCCTTCCATTTCTCGAAGTCGTCGCCGATGGCTTTTCCTACTGCAAAGACCTCCACATTGCGATCCTTCAGCTTTTTCGAATACAGCGTTTCCAGTTTTGGTGTCACTTTCTTACAGTGTCCGCATTCCGGATCCCAGAAATAGAGAATGGTGTATTCGCTCTTCAGGCTGTAGTAATCACGCCACTGGGTATCGGTAGTGTCGCGGAGGACCACATTCGGAGGGCGTACTCCGAAAACAAGGTGACGGTTGGTATTGGCCTTCTCGCAGATCTTATCCAATGATTCTTTCGGTACCCAGAATCCTTTTGGTTTTCCTTCGCTGTCTTTTGCACAGTAATAACGCTCAGCCATCCATACGAACACTTTGTCCATGTTCATGATCTTGCTCTTTTCATAATGGCTGGTGATCCATGATACGGTATACTGGTAAGTTTCTGACCCTTCCGGCAAACGATCACACAGATCAAAGGCGTAGCGGATCACTGAATCGCAGTGCGGGAACATCATATCCTTCCCGAAATATCCCGCCAGTTTGCCATGAAAGATCGGTGTGCGCACAAGACGATCATCGTTAAAATCAAAATTGTCAAAGTAATGCTTGCGGTAATAGTTGAACTTGAATGTAGAGTCCAGGACTTTACCATTTTCATCTTTCGGTGACTCCGGAATCTTGATGTCAGTGGCCATCTTCACGATCTTTGCAACAAGTTTGCCCGGGTTCTCGGCTACAATCGACTGCTGTTTGAGTTCAACGGCTTCCGTCGCTTCTTCCATGAGTTTTGTCAGACGTTTGTATTCTTCATCCTCCGGCTTGTACGCCTTACGCTGGTTATTGAAGTTTTCGGCTTTCAATCGCTGTGTATTCATGAAACGTACGTACTCATGAAAGATCATGTTCTCTTCAGACTTCTTCACTTTGGATGTCCCCATCATGTCCGGATAGGTTGCTTCAATGGAGACTTCTTCATCGTTGTAGATAAATTCAAGCATTTTCTGGTCGGGCATGAATAGCCCCAGAATTCCCGCCTTTTGTTTTGAACCATCAAACTCGACCACACCGTTCTTCATCTCAGCAGTGTCTGAGTAGTACAGCCCTTTTCCAAGGTAGCGCACCAGGTTTACCGTGGTGTCCTTATGGTTGGAAATCTTGAACCGTAGCTTCTGTGAATAAGAAAACGAAGAGGCGGCAGCAATTAAAAAGAGGATCAGAAATGCTCTCATAGTGTTCATTTTGTCACTTAAAATTATCGTCTATTGCGGGCAAAAATAAATTTCCGCTTTGCATTAACAGTTCTTTAACGTATTAATATTCCTTAAAGATGCCTTTTTTGGCCGTAAAAAAGCTGGCAACAGTAAACAGCAGATAGGCGAGCAGAAGGGCAAGCAGGCTTCCCACAGTGATTTGCGTTTCGATGTACAACCCGCCGGATTCGAACATGTCGTCCAGGATGAATTTCAATACAAAGAAGAGCGAGAGTCCAAGGGCGGCAACGATTCCGAAGACTTTGACGAAATACAGGAAAAACTTACGGATGAGGATCTGCGGATGATAGCCGATCCGTAAAAGTGTTCGCACTTCGTAGGCATTGCGCGACATCAGCAATTGCATGTACTGGATGAGGACGAGCCCTGAAACGAAAACGGCAATGACAGAAATTCCAAGTACCACCAGGAAGAGAGTTCCGATCATGCTTTTCAGTCGTCCGATAACCATCTGAGAATCTTTCGATTCAAGTCCACGGTGTTCAAGGAGTTCTTCCACGAGACCAAATTCGCTTTCTTTCCCGGAAATGATGATCTGCGTGGTTTTTTGCGGGGAACCATCTGAGAAATTCAGGTTTCCGTAGGTCATAAAGTTCTCCGGAACAAGGATGGCCGCCACGGCATTGGTGAATCCGATGATGCGTGCACTGATCCATTCCTTTCGGGTGCCGTCCTTTTTTTCAAGGGTGAATTTGAACTTGATCTGTCGTGCCAGGTCGTCCGAAACCTGTGGAATTCCCTTGGCGATCATAAAGGTATTCAGCATCACGAGGAAATCGCGGGGCATGATGATCGGAACGACGGTGTCGCCTTCTTTCCATTCCCATTCATCGGTTTCGAGATCCAGGAAATCTTTGTCTACCGTTTGAATAAATACATCCGAGCGGAAATACGGCACCAACTCGTCGTCGGTTTGAAAGGAAACCGGAAAGTTGTTGGCAACCACGGGTTTCACATCGAGGATGTAGGGTTCGTTCTTGATCTTTTCGATCTCACGGGCGCTGAAATCCATATCGGCCAGTTGAAGCATACTCGCATTGGAGACTTTCTTCTGGACGATGATGGTGTTCGGTCCGAGAATTTCTTCTCCCTCCCCGAATTCATTGACGCGGATGAGGTAATGGATGGAGGTGATGAGAAAGGTGATCCCCATAAAGGCTCCGACCATGGCAATGATCAACTGCTTCCGGTCCTGATTTTTAAAAAGAAGTTTACGCAGCATACTCACAGTTTTAGTTCACGATCATATTGATAGCCATGGTGATCTCCAAGGGTGGTGAGCACGAAGCCGGCATTTTGTTCCACCGTCCGTTCATGGATCATTTCCAGGCATTTGCCTGCATTTTCGGTATCAAGGTGCGAGAAAGGTTCGTCAAGGATCAACCAGCGGTAGGGCTGTGCAAGCGCCCGGATGATTGCTACACGCTGTTGTTGTCCCATTGAAAGCAAGCCGCAGGCCTGTTCCCATTTGTCTTCAATACCCAGGCGTTCCAGCATTTGGAACAACTGGTTTTCACTGAAGCAATCGGTAAGGGCGTTTTTCAGCAGGAGGTTTTCGCGAACGGTGAGTTTCGGAAACAATTGAAGATCCTGAAAAACCACGGATACTTTCTGCATACGGATGTCGGTCCATTCGCTGGCCGACAATTCACGGATGTTGCGTCCGTCATAATTGATGGAGCCTTCGTAATCGTCACGCAGACCGAAAATGGTGGTGGTAAACGTGGATTTTCCTTTACCGCTGGAAGCGTTCAGCATGATGCGCTCGCCGTCATTCAACTCAATGTGCTTTCCCCAGATGCTGTCGGGTCCGTGTTGTACGGAGGCGAGTGGAAAGGGGAGGACGTGATGAAGAGTGATGTTCATGAATGGTTGTTTGGGTCAGTGGTTTTCAAAGATCATTCCAATTTCAGGATCTTTCGTCAGTATTCAGAATTTCAGCAAGATAGTTTTTTATTTCATCCACCATTCCGGGGAGATCGGTGTGCGTGAGCCAGACCGCATCTTCGTGTCTCCGGAACCAGGTGAGCTGCCGTTTGGCATAGCGTCGGGTATTTTGTTTGATCTTTTCTACCGCCTCGTCAAGACTGCACTCGCCGTCGAGGTAAGTGAACAGTTCGGAATACCCGACGGTATTCAGGGAACGCAGATGGCGGTACTCCTGCACGGAACGAACTTCATCAAGCAGTCCTTTTTGCATCATTTCATCCACACGCCGGTTGATACGATCATACAGGACTTCACGGGGATGATTGATCACGAAGCGGTGTACCAGAAAGTTCCGTTCAGGTACCTGTTCGTTTCGCAGTGCAGAATAAGGTTTACCTGTCAAACGAAGTACTTCCACCGCACGGATCACCCGCGACGGATTTTGCCGGTCAACGGTCTGATAGAATTCCGGGTCTCCGGCCTGCAGTTCATTTAAAAGGGGCGTAAGTCCTTCCGAGGCGTGCAATACGATCAGTTCATTCTTCAGCGCTTCAGAGGTCGGGATCTCATTCAGGCCGAGACAAACAGCGTCAATGAACATTCCGGAGCCTCCTGCCATGATGATCACCTGGTGCTGTTCAAATTCCTGTTCCAGGATGGCGAGTGCTTCCTGTTCATACTGCGCCGAAGTCACTTCTTCACTGACCGGGTGCGAATCTATGAAATAGTGCCGAACGCCCTGCTGTTCTTCCGCATCAGGTTTTGCCGTACCAATGGAAAGCTCTTTGTAGAACTGTCGGGAGTCGGCAGAGAGAATGCAGGTGTCATACGCTTTGGCAAGCGCCACGGACAGGGCTGTTTTTCCGCTGGCCGTCGGTCCTTCTATGACAATAAGATGCCTGATCGTTTTTTTATGTAAAAGTAGGAACTATTCAGGATAGACCGCTGCCCATTCGAGGTATCTTCCGATGACGCTGCGGACATAATGGTAAGTAGTGCGGCTACGAAGCATTCCGTGACGCACCACATCGTCCTGGTAGTATTCCTGTTTCGAGAGGTTGAGAAGCATCGCCTCCACATTGTTGTCCCAGATCTGCGGATTCAGCCCGTGCTTGGCTGCCAGTCGCTGTGCATCCATGATGTGACCGCGTCCGGCATTGTAAGATGCCAGGGCGAACTTTTTGCGTTCGAGCGGATCTTTGATCTCTATCCAGGCTTTTTCATCTGCCATGAGTTTGCGGGTTCCTCCCATGATCTGTGTTTCTGGCGGTGAGTCAGGATAAACACCGTATTTTGGTCCGGTACCCGGCATGAATTGCATCATTCCGTACGCGCCGCCGAAGCCCTGAACGTTCGGGTTGAATTTTGATTCCTGGTAGGCCACAGATGCAATGAGTCGCCAATCCCAGCCACTCATTTCGCCGGCGCGTTTGAAGATTGCATCGAATTGTGAAATAGTAGACCCGTTCAGAGATGCATAGCTGCTGTTGGAAGCCATCGCGTATTTCGGATGTTCGAAGTACTTGCGATAAATGAACTTGTACATCGACTTACTCTTGAATTCTTCGAGCCAGGAGTCAAGACGGGCTTTCAGCAGGTGACTGGATTTCCGCATCCCGAAGGCCATTTTCTGTTGTACGGATAGTTCCAGATCGGTGTACAGATTGTCGTAAAAATGCTCGTTCACCCGTGCTACGTTGGCTTCCGTGATCGTGTAATCAATGATTCCGTCCGAAACCATTTCGATCAGTTCTTCACCACCTATGTTTCCATGTACCCCTTCGATAAAGATGGTGTCGCCGATCTCTTCCTGCAAGTGGAGGAGTCGTTCGTAATAACTGGAGTTCTGCCAAACGTGTACCGTTTTATGTGCAAGTTGGATGGGGTTGGTGATCACTTTTTTCTTCCATTCGGCTTCCTTCATCTTTTCCCAGCCATCCGGCTTGCGTTGAATAAGTACCTGTGGCGACTGGATAATGGGTTTGGAAAAGCTGATCTGTTTACTACGCTCGCGGGTAACGGTGTAATTACAGGCGATGATGTCTCCTTCACCGCGATTGAGCATCACGAGCAGGCTGTCGAGGTTTTTCACCACTTTGATCTCCAGATCCACGCCGATCTCTTCTGCAAACAACTTGAGCAACTCGTATTCGAAGCCCATCTTTTTTCCGCGGTAAATGAAGTAGGTGGTGGAACTGTTTTCGGCAAGTACGGTGAGTTTTCCTTTCGCCAGAATCTCCGTCAGGTCGATTTGTGCTCCGGGCCGGACGAAGTTTTCTGCTCCGCCATCTTCAGGGTGTTCCATAACACAGGCTACCGGCGCAAAAAACAGTACGGCAACACTCAGAAAGGATACTATTTTCCGGGTCAGGATTGACAGCATGGGGGCCAAAGCTAGGAACAAATTATGCTTTTTTCATTGAAGATGCAGCGATCCGGGACAATACTTATTAACAGATGAACATCGGCTAGCCTTCATCGTTTGACAGGTAAATTTCAAAAAAGATCCGGGCGTCCTGCATATAGATCTCGAAGCACTTTTCAATGTTTTCCCGGAATCTTTCGAACACTTCCGGGGCTTCGTCAAGGTTGTTTTTAAAGGAAATCCTTCTTGATAATCCGCGGCATGCAAAGCGCAGTCCGTCCATGGTTCGGTAGTTCAGCAGCCAGTTTCCTTCGCGCATTTTGTCAATGACGTACCAGAATTCTACTTTGTCGAAATCTTCACGTCGGATCGGGTAGGAGTGGAAACGTTCGGTAAATACTTCCAGCGGAACGGTGTGGAAACGATCCCAGTGAATGGCCAGTAAATGGTCGAAATACAGGTCGATGGCGATACCGGAGATCCTCGGCAGATGTTCGTAGAGACTATGGAGCAGATGAACCACTTCGGGATGGTGATCGATGTAGTCATCAATGGTTCGGTGCAGCCGGATGCCTCGTTGCACATATTCCGGATAGGATGAATAGTCGACACCTTTGACGAAATCTCCGAAAAGATTGGCATACATCAATTCCGGATCGTTATTGGAAAAGTAGAGGTGTCCCAGGAAGTTCATGGGCCAATATACCGACAATAAACGGCAAAAAAAATCCCGACGTTGCGGTCGGGATCTTATTGTTTAATATTCGTCTTCGTTAAAGAGGAAATCTTCTCTGGACGGATAATCCGGCCAGATTTCCTCAATGCTCTCATAGGTCTCCCCCTCATCTTCCAGTGCCTGGAGATTTTCAACTACCTCAAGAGGCGCACCTGCGCGGATCGCATAGTCCACCAACTCATCTTTTGAAGCTGGCCATGGCGCGTCCTCAAGGTACGAAGCTAATTCAAGTGTCCAATACATATCCTCCTCCTTTAAACCTGTTAATTGCGCAAAAGTAAATTTTATTTGAGTGATTCCAAATAATTGTTGAAAAAGTTTCGCGCACTCGTGTCGGGAATGCCCGTAAACGGGCTATTTCCGTGGTTTCCAGGGTTGTTCAATTGCACCCAGATCTTTGGTCAGTTTTCGCCCCAATACAAAGAGATAATCACTCAGGCGATTGGTATAGGCCAGGATCACCGGATCAACCCCTTGCGACAGGTCGAGATCTGTGATGATTCGCTCGGCGCGACGGCATACACAACGGGCAATGTGCGTGTATGAAACAGTGGTGTGTCCGCCCGGAAGTACGAAGCTTCGCATTGGCTCCAGAGCTTCTTCCATGCGGTCAATGCTTTGCTCAAGGAAAGTGATGTCGTCATTGTGCAGTTGCGGCAATTCCATTTTGGATGCTTCAGGATCTGCTGCGAGCAGGGACCCCATGGTGAACAGGCGATCCTGGATTTCGAGCAGTTGTTCCACGTATTCAGGAGCAATGGCCTGGTCGCGGATAAGTCCGATCCATGAATTGAGTTCGTCAACAGTTCCGTAGGCTTCAATGCGCAACGAGCTCTTGGGTACACGTGTGCCGCCAATCAATTGGGTGGTTCCTTTATCTCCCTTTTTGGTGTAAACTTTCATTCTTCCGGATTGAGCAATTTCTGCAGTTTTTTCTGGAGGTCGGCGATTCGTACACTTTTACCGTAGGCGCGTATGTTTTTCGCGGTTTCCGTGTAATACTGATGATTCTGCTGAAGGAAATTCAACTGGTATTCGATCCATTCCTCATCTTCGAAGGCGCGACCGTAAGCTTCGAGTTCTTTGCGCAGTTTTTTGACGATCACGTGATAGTCCGGACGGCCCAGGTAATCGTGATCGGCGTCGCACATGATCTCTTCCAGCAATGTTTTTGGCTCTACTTTAAATTTGGTAGCTCCAATGATGTTGCCGATTGTTTCGATCTGTTCCTCGTTGTAACCGAATTTGCCCAGTGAACTTTTGGCCATCGCTATGGCAAAGTCTTCGTTGGTATCGTATTGCATAATGAAGCCGGCATCGTGGTAAAGTGCGGCTGTACGAAGAAGGAGCATTTCTTCGTCGGTAACGCCTTCAAGTGTTCCGTAACGGATCACCGCTTTTTCAACATTCAAAGTATGCGGAACATCGTGGTAAATGATGTCTTCCGGAAGAAGTGAGCGCAACCGGTTGATGATGGAAGAACGCATGGTCTCGAAATCCATCGGCGAGAGACCACATTTGATGCGCAATTCAGAATTGGGGGACAATCCTTCACCATACATGCAGTATTCTTTCCGCAACTGCTTGAGGTAGTGCATTTCGATCGTT
>JBNKYR010000111.1:0-11757 GCA_050300995.1 Crocinitomicaceae bacterium
CCTGCCCGGCAGATCCCGTGGAACCTACAGCTCCGTCATTTCCCAAAACGCCTACATGGTAAGGCATTGAGCCCGAACTCTTCATGATGAGATTCTCTGCTGTAATCGAAAGGGAAGTGGTAATTGCCGTAATAGAACCACCATCGAAAGTAAGATTGTTGGCATTGACCACATACGGTGAAGCAGAGGGACCAACCGTAATATCCGTATCAATCGTAACATCATCTCCTGAGGTAACCATTACCTTCAGAGGAAATGCATTTTTAAGATACGCGGTGCATTCAGCATTAAGCTCACCATCCGCATATACGTGTTGCAGAAGAGTAGCCATAAGCTCCGAACCTCCGTACATTCCCTTCGCTGCGGCAATCGAGTTCTTATAGTCCTTTTTCTGCGCCGCCGTCAGTCCACCGGCAAAAATGGTCTTGAATTCTTCAACTGACCGAATAGTAACTGTTGAAGTCACCTTTTTTCCACTACGCAACGCGTTTACATCCTGCCCAAGCAGGCGTGCTCTTTCCAAATAATTCATGGGTTTTGTTTTTGTTAATTAAACTGTGTTCTGTAGGGTATTCGATGACTTATTCAGTGAAGATCAAAGCGTATAGGACACAAGAAACTGAATCGAATATTATTGAACTCCTGTCGTAAAATTATAGCATTTTTTCATCAAAAACAACAGGCATAAATACCTGATTTACAGTTAATTAACTGCATTAAATGCCTGTGAAAAAAATGTAATTCCTAAAATTCCTAAATCGGTTTTTTAGGGAACGTTTTGCATGTTTTAGGGGGATAGCCGGAGAGGACTCTTTTAATCTATACGAACGGAGAACACATTTTCGTATCTTTAGTCAGCACTAATTGTAAAACCTGCCAACACGAACCAAACGCGAATGAACAGGCTGTTTTTTCTCCTTTTGCTTTTTTTGCCGGGATTTGTATTTTCTCAAAGCCTGTCAGCGGAGAAAATTGCAGCTATCGACAGCACGCTGTTTCCCGTTGAGCGTTTGAAGAAACCGGGCTACATCGTTACAATTCTTCAGGACAACCACATAGTTTACAACAGGGCCACCGGCTATATCAATATTCGTAAACGACTTCCCTTCACAATTGACTCACGCGTTGCGCTGGCCTCTGTCAGCAAGCAGTTCACGGCCATGGGGATTCATCTGCTGGAGCAAGAAGGCAAACTTTCACTGAATGACGAGGTCCACAAATACATTCCGGAACTCCCGAAGTATGCCGCCCCAATCCTCATCAAGCACCTGCTGTCACACACAAGTGGCATTCGCGATCACATCACGATCAGAGGCTGGGAGAACAATCAACAAAGTCATATCTACCATTTCAACGGAACCCTGGATGTTTTGAAAAACTACTGCTGGACCTCCTTTCTTGCCGGAGAAGACTTTGCCTATTCCAATACCGGCTATGTGTTACTGGCCCTGATCATCGAGCGGGTGTCCGGGCAGCCTTTCGAAAAATTCATGGAAAAACGGATCTTCGATCCTCTGGATATGACCAGCACGGAATTCTCTTTCCGACGCAAGGGAGAAGAATACGGACATTCTACAGCCTATGCCTACAACGCAAAGCGCAAGCAATTCCGAATGTTCAAGATTCGGGAAGTCAATGCCCTGGGAGCAACAGGAATTTACACGACGGTATCCGACATGATCAAATGGGACAGGAATTTCACTCACCCGATCGTTGGAAACGCCGAACTTATCGGAGAAATGCAACTCAGCGATACCCTGAACAATGGGATGAGCGTTCATTACAACAACGGACTAAAACACCGCACCGAACATGGATTGCAAATCATTGAGCATTCAGGCGGCTGGGCCAATTACAACATCCAATACGTTCGGATCCCGGAGATGCAAATGGCCTTCATTATTGCCACCAACAATGAATTCGACTATCCGATTGGAATGGGCGAGCAACTGCTCGACATCCTGCTCCCCGACGAAACAAGAGAACTTTCCGCCCCGATAACTTTCGAAAGCACAGGACTCCGGGAAGGGTACTACCTTTCGGACAACATGACCCTTCGGCAGGTAATCAATGATCACGGAATATTTAAGCTTCGAATTCCGGAGAAGGACCATGAAAAGTTGTTTACCATTCACTCGCTACCAAAGGATAGCTGCTACCAGGACAATGAATTTCACCTCTTCTGTCCCGGAAACAACTCCTTTCTCTGGTATGGCGGCACCTATTTCAATACACCGCGCGTTTATGAACTGATGACTTCCGATCAGGACTTTGACTACAAGGCCACATCCGGACGCTATGCCAATTGTGAAATGGGAGGCATTCGTTTGAAATACCACCCACTTAAGGACGACTATCTGATGATCGGATCGCTGATCAAGCGTATCCGGCTGAAAAAAGTAACCGACGGACTTTACGAATCCAAAAAGAAAGGATTTAAGATCCGGTTTGTTGATCCGTACACTTTTTTACTCGGAAACAACCGTGTCTTCGGACTGGAGTTCAAACGCGTCGAAGATTAAAAACAAATGAATTTCAGCTAATTATTAAACCTTTTCCCCTATCACTGGTCGAAACCAGCGATTACCAAACCACTCACTATGAAATCAACCCTACTCGCATTTATATTTTTGAGCGCAACGCTATACTCAACAGCTCAACCTCCGGTTCTATACCTGAACTTCGTTTCACACAATGAACCTAAAGACAGCCTTCAGCAGGCCCCTCAATATTTCCAGTCCAAAAACAAGTGCATTCAGTTCGCCAACCTGATGCTCAATAAAGGCGCCTCATGGAATCTGGGCACTTGTGGCTTTTTTGCAGAAGGAGCCCTGAATCACGACAATGCAGCAACCAACCCGAATGACATCTTTGAAACGCTTTCAGGGAGCGCCTATAGTGCCAATGTTGAGATTGATCCGAGAACCAAGAACCAACTTTTTCACAATACAGCGGATGCTGTTTATCTCATCGACTCCTGCGGCGGCGTGGCCAGCAATACACTTAGCGGTTTTACGTGGTATTCTGCGACTCCCAGTGACATTGACTGGATGAACTATGACGACACACTTACCGGCAACGTTTATGGAAACAAATGGAAAGCAGATCTATTGTGGGGAGCCGGAAGCAAGCCTGCACATTCAAATGACCTGGAGGATCTGGGCGTATGGAAACCAGACACCACAACGAACTTTTACGGTCACAATCCTAACCGCAGCTTCTGGTATATCGGTAACGGCTGCTCACCCAAACTGGACACCCTTACCGATGAACAGGAAATTATCGCACAGGTTCGCGGAATTGTGGACAGTATCCAAAACGGACTCATGCCGGCAAGCAAATTCTATTGTTACACCATCACCCTTGGGCAGGATGAATTCGGGCCTACCCTCTTCAATCAGGTTGCCACCGTATGCGATTCGGTCAATGCCTGGGGAACTTCAAAGGTCATATGGGCAACAATAAACCAGAAATTCGCTGCTTTTCAGAACTGGCAGACAAGCTCCGGTTTGGAGTACAGTCAGTGGTTATGTGACGGTACGACGGGGATCGATGAACCGGATGGGAACACCTTCAATTTCAGACCGAACCCAGTGTCCGATCTCGTCACGTTTCGATTTGACACGCCAGGAATGCATCAAGTAGAGATCTATTCCATTTCCGGCGAACTTCTGCTGAATACAACCCTTCAGTCCGAAGAATGCCTGAATATCAACATGCTTGATTCCGGAATCTACCTGCTTGTGGTGGATCATCAAAGTACAGCACGATTGATCAGGCAGTAAAAGCTACTGCTTCACCACACGCTTCTGTGTTGTCCGGTCTCCGCTTTGAATAACGAGCAGATACATTCCGCTATCCCAGTTTCCGGTTGATAACGTAACGATACCAGCTCCTTCGGCATGGGCAACGAATCGTCCATTGAGGTCGACCACGCGGATCTCCATCAACTCTCCGTCGTCCAGAACAACCTTAAGCTCGTTCGTAAATGGATTCGGGTAGACGTTCGCATTCAGCGTTATTTCATTCAACCCGACCGGAACAGGTGTCACATAAAACCCGAAATCATTGTCACAACCGGCATTATTGGAGGCATACATATTTCTGAGTGCCAAACCATAAGCAAACAAAGGATCAAGCGGAGCAATGAGGTTTCCATTCGGAAGATTCACCGTGTCCACCGAACAGATATAGGCATTCACAATATCCACGGAATTCGCAGTAGATGACGAGGCATCGAGACTTACAGGCCCTGTTCCTCCGGCAATACTTCTATCTCCCGGCGTATTTGAACTGATGGGACCGAATTCGTAGTTGTCCGCTCCCGGGTAGATTCCATCGGAAGAATAAGATTGCGGGTCCGATTTTCCGAAATAACTGTGGCGGATATCAACCCCAAGCAATTGCTGCGGGCTTCCATCAGGAAAGAATCCACGGAAGAAATTGTAATACTCCACAGCATTTGTCGGAAACGAACTACTTCCAACATACTCCTCAGCATTTACCAATGTGAAATACTCATTATCCGGCGCCCCGTCTCCGAATCCCAAGCCATTCACGCATTGATTTGTTCCGACACCTGGTGCATTGTCGATTCCGTCAGCCGGCACCGGCGCTCCCTGTAACATAAGAATCCCTGTTGCCGCCAGCGTATCATGAAACCCTGCACTGTTTGGACCGTTCTCATCGTAAGTATCCCCGTTGTAACCATAGATCATTCCCAGATCCACATGACTTCCGATGAAGTCATCACCATAATGTCCAACGTCCGGATCCATATACGTGCTTATGTAAGCATCATTCAATTGTCCTGATCGCAAGGTATAGCGTTGACGCATGAAAACACTGTGCTTCAGAGCCTCACTGGTATCGCATTTGAATCTAAAAATGTATTGCAGACATTCAAGTCCTATTGTCGAAGTACCAAAGTTGGCGGTGCTATCCCCAAGGTGATAGACATTCAGATAACATTCATCCCCATAGATCAATGGATAGTCTCCGGCGGAAGGATCGTACACACCGTTTCCGTTCTCATCGTAAAAAGGAGCCACGTAAAACGCCTGGCCGATCGTCGTATCCCCGTGTGCCGGCCAGTTCCTGATGCCGAAAGGTGGTTCATATGAACTATACGTGGCATATTGTCTGTGGTAATCGATCATGTCCTTCGTTACGTAGAATGCGCGGTTATGTGCATCGTACGATTCTCTCGTATCCTGACCAGGAGGGGTGTATGGTCCGGGAAACACTTCTTCCGCCGAATAGTGGCTGATCATCCCCTGAAGATCATTGTTCTGATCATACCCGACAATCGAATTTGCCGCAGCAAAGATCATGGATTTGTATACCCCGCCATGTTTCATCAGCAGCCCTGAATTCTCTATCACTGCACCAGTCATTGAAACGTTCAAATGACCTGTATTCGCCTGCAGATCATAGTGATCAAATCGGGTATTGTATTCAAGAAACGGGATCGGCGATACACCGGCGTCCACCTCCCTGATCACAGCAATGGACCACGTCTCATTGATTCCGCTATAATAAATCGGCTCACGCTTCTCGCCCACGACAAATATGTCGTTATTGACCTTCGATAAATCATACACTTCAAACTTAAACTCCTGATTTCCTCCTGATATTGCAGAAAAACTACCGTCGATAATGTAGCGCATGGCCGTACTGGTGGAAGATCCATGGAAGTATACCACCCCCTGATCCGCCATTACTTCCAGGAGAGGACAAGAAGTCAACGGTATTCCGGTTACAGACCCACTACCAATATACGCCAGTGTTGATGCATTGAACACATTGTATTTATTGCCCGAAAAAACCAATAACTGATTCTGATCGTTAATGGTCATTGCCGTGCTCGAAGCTCCAACTGTTTCAACCAGGTAATTTGTATCCACCACACCCGGACCACTACGTTTGTACACCTTGGATTGATGGCTGATGTATTCATCTCCCGAAGAAGTAACAAGCAACTCATAGTCCTTTCTGGGCGTTGCTAATGTACCATATGCAGGAATGGAAGCATCAATCACTTCCGTTGTATATGCCGAAACATCCGACAGGGAAGTATTCACACGAATCAGGCCTGAAGAAAGGGAAACCAGGTAAGTTGTCATGGAATTTCCCGTTTGACGGGTGCGAACAAAGCCACTCTTGAAAGGTTCAGGAAGTGTATACGCCTGAACAACGGTATTCGTACTCCGGTCGAAACGGAGATAGTGCAAAGTGCTTTCCGTTATTGTTTGCGTCTGAACGCACAGGATCAGTTCATTTCCATTGGTAGCGTATCCCGAAATCGTGAAATAATCCGCAATATATCCGGGCAGGTCTACCTCATAATAATTGGAAGTTTCTCCCGAATCATCCAAATCAACCACTGTCATTTGAAGAGTACCGGATTGAGAACCTTTCAAACTCGCTGCGACCGTTTGTCCGGAAACATCGGCAACAATCGCACTTCGCTTTGCCCCGCGATATGAAGTTGAATAAAATGAACGTGAGTATTGTGCCGTTGAGGCAAACGCAATGATCGAAAAAAACAGAAAGCAGCAGGTTTTCATAAGTTCGTTTTAGTTCTTCGAAAATAAGGGTCTCATTCCTGCTTTCCCAGTCAGATTGCTTTTCTCAAAATCATTCTATACATGTCTAACCGCATCGGAAATACTTATCTTAGAACAAATCATTTGTCTTCGTACCATGCAAAACCAAGACCTCATCATCGACGCACTTGAACACAACAAAAATGTATTTCAGGAGCTTCTACAAAAGCTTCCCGAGCAAGTACAAACGTGGAAACCCGCACCTGAAAAATGGTCCTTACTGGAAGTAGTTTGCCACCTGCACGATGAGGAGCGCGAGGACTTCCGGGCACGTGTTCGACACACGCTGGAATCACCAACCGATCCCATGCCTCCGATCGATCCGACAGGATGGGTTACGGAAAGGCTATATAGCGAACAAAACTTCGATGACATGCTGGATCGCTTTCTACAGGAACGCGACGCTTCCATTCAATGGTTGCGCTCACTGAGCAAGCCCAACTGGAACAACACCTATGAGCACCCAAAATTCGGAAGCATGAGCGCTCACCTCTTTTTATCCAATTGGCTGGCACACGATTACCTCCATATTCGCCAGATCATCGGACTGAAGTTTGGATGGCTGAAGGAGATTTCCGGGGAAGAACTTGACTACGCCGGACCATGGTAGAAGAGGAAAAAAAACCAATGCACTAATTACCATGGTAGCTAAATAGGCGTATCTTTGCGCCATGACCCGGCGATTGCTCCCCGCTTACCTGCTTACCTTTGTAAATGTTCTTGGTTTCAGTATCCTGATGCCGGTACTTCCCTTTGTGGTAGAACATTACGGAGCTCCGAAATGGGTTTTCGGATTATTACTCACACTTTACTCTGCATTTCAGTTCATCGGAGCTCCTTTTCTGGGAGCACTTTCCGATGCTGTCGGTCGTAAACCGGTATTGCTGATCAGCCAGGCCGGCACACTTTTCAGTTGGTTTATTTTTGTCGGAGCACTACTCCTTCCCGATTACCCGGTTCTGGGGTTCGCGCTTCCTCTTTGGGTGATTGCTTTCTCGCGTATACTTGATGGTATTACAGGCGGAAATGCCTCGGTGACGAACGCCTATGTGGGAGACATCACTACACGACAGGAAAAGTCCTACATTTTTGGCTATCTGGGCGGAATAGCCGGGATCGGGATGATCGTTGGTCCCGGATTGGGCGGATTGACCGCCTCTTCCTCGCTTGGTTTTCTCGGAACGTTGCTGGCGTCCATCGTGATCTCTACCCTCACTCTGTTATCCATCATGGCCTGGCTCAAAGAATCTCATCCTGTTGAGAAACGAACGCCTCGCCGACGCCAATCGCTCTGGGGAACGATCTTCATTCCAAAACGGGTCAAAGAAGTGAATCCATCGGCCATCATTAAGGTCATCTTTACGGTCAAATTGTTCTTCACGTCGATGATGGGCTTTTACATCGGTACAATTGCCCTGTTCCTGATCGACACATTCAAATTCAATGAAAAGGAACTGGGATTCTTCATGTTTGCCGTAGGAATCTTTCTTTCCTTCAACCAGGCATTTGCCTCCAAATGGTTTATCCGTCGCTTTGGAGAATTCAGAACGCTGATCATCGGATTGATCCTCTCTACAGCCGGAATGTTCAGTATTACACTCACAGATCACCTGGCCCTTTTTATTGCGTTTTATTACATTCTGAATCTTGGGCTATCGCTCTGCTTTCCAACATTCAACTCGCTCATTTCCATTCATGCGAACCAGGAAAAGCTCGGAGAGATCATGGGAATCAGTGAATCCATCGGTTCATTCTCCATGGCCGTTTTTCCGGTAATTGCAGCCTTCCTCTATGGATTTCTCGGGTACCATTTGTACCACCTTGTTTCGTTATTACCGTTTATCGGATTGATCCTGGCCGTCTTTGCGCTCCGCAAACGCGGGAAGCAGGCTTTTTAACGCTTCACCTTCCCCGAGCCGGTCATTTCCAGTTCCGGTACGATCACGACTTTTTGCGGAATCTTGAATGTTGAAAGGCGTTCGCGACAATATCGAAGCGTAGCCTCCACATCTATTTTTTCTGTTCCTTCCAGCACCACTTCCGCCTGAATGATTTGCCCCATCAAAGGATGTGGAACCCCGGAAACACGGGCCTTTCGAATATACGGCAATTGCTCCAGAACATGCTCCACCTCCTCAGCGAAAACCTTGTTTCCGGACACGTTGATCATTGACTTCTTTCGCCCTTCGATCTTTACAAGTCCTTCCGGAGATACAGATGCATAATCAGCGGAGAAAAAATAACCGTTCACCAGTAATTCATCCCGCAGGACAGGAGGTGAAAGGTAGGCCGCAAACATTCCGGGCCCTTTAATCCCCAGCTGCCCAACTTCTCCCGGAGGCAATGGCTTGTAGTCTTCATCGAAAACCTGCACATCATAATCCGGCAAGACAAATCCGACCGCATCTGTTTCTTTTTCACCCGCCTCATTGTTGATGATCGGAAGTCCGACTTCAATGATCCCGAAAGCCTGATGCACAGACTTCCCGAAACGCTTTCGGAACGCCTCACTGGTAGCAGGATTGATTCCCGAAGAAGTGGAAATAATCTTTTGCAACGAAGACAATTGTCGATCCGACTGATCGGCCGCCAGAAAACGAATTTGCATAGGAGAAGCGTACAAAAGGGTTCCTCCGTAGCGATTCGTCATTTCTATCACACTCGGCGCCATGAAATCCCTGACAATGATAATCGCTGCGCCATAACGAATGTACAATACGATCGAAACAACAAAATGATAAGCCATCGGAAGCACCCATACCACTCGACTTCCCGGCCCGAGTTGCAGCGCTTTGTTTGCAGCTCCCGTACGCTCAAGCACCCCCTGATTGTCAATCACTACTCCTTTGGATGTCCCGGTTGTTCCCGATGTAAAGCGTACAAAAGCCGGAGCTTCAACGTGGGAAGCAAAAACCTCATCCTCAGGCACCTCCGTCTTCGTGAAACGTAGCTCACCGTGTTCGTAATCAAAAGTGATGGCCGGAGACTCCGGAAGCGGATGAATCCCGTTGTGATCATCAAAAATTGCGTGCAAGCGCGCCTGCTCTACGATCTCATCGATCTCAGGCCGCTTCAATTGATGCGATACCGGCATCACCGCCGCACCACATCCCAGGGCACCGAACACCGCCGCAATGAACTGACGACTGTTCCGGGCCATTACACCAACCCCCTTTCCGGGGCCAATTCCCTGCTCTTCCAGAAACCTGCGACAGGATTCTGCCTGTTCGTACAATTCGCGAAAAGTAAGTGTCCCATGCTCGTCAAAAACAGCAGGTTGCTCCGGCCATTTTTCAGCCGACTTCTGCAACACCTGATACACCTGTTTATTTTTCATTCGCCCCGAATTGCTCCGATTGAATTCGTTTGATCGTTTCTTCCAGTGACTTCCCGCTAACATATCCAGCTGCCAGCATACCTGCCGCATACCCTGTCTGCAAACATGTCCCAATGACCCTTGCACTCGCAATAGCGCGATCGGTAGCCGAAATGCAACGCCCTGCAAAATACAGGTTTTCGACCGTTTTCGAAAGGAGCACCCCGGCCGGAATATCATAATACTCCGACTCTTTGAGGTGATGCAGTTCCACCCGCTTATCCTGACTCCAGATCTCCATCGGCCAATTTCCACGGGCCACTGAATGCTCCGAATGTACACACTCCAACACATCTTCATCACCCAACACCTGCACCCCCACAGGGCGATCCCCCACGCGCACCCCCACTTCAGGAGCTACGGAATCAAGTTCGAGTCGCTCGAATGCCGGCTCCTCCGATCGCAGGTAATCCAAAATATGTTTAATGACCTCCAATGCTTTCGCCCGCAACTCCCGCTTATTCATTTCTTGTTCAAAAGGCGCAGGAATGGTCACTTTAAGACTTACCCGTTCAGCATCCAATGAACCGGGAACCAGGTAGAGCCGGTCTTCCACTTCTTCCAAACGACCGCTCAGCACTCCTTTACGCAGCGCCTTCAACAAAACCAGGCTCAGATTGCTTTCCTCGTGAAACGGGACATTCTTAACGGTAAACACCTGCGATGCCGATTGCCGAAATCCCGTTTCAATCAACTCCAGCCCGAGAATTTTACTTACACGACTTACTCCGGAGGCATCAATAACCGCGGCGACTTCCACCTGTTCATTTCCCGTTTCCGTAGCGAATTCAAGTGAACAAATCGTATTCCCGGACGTCTCCACTCCTACCAACTCAGCCTGAATGCGTTTCACGCCTTTTTCTGCCAACAACTCTTCCCCAAGCATCCGAAATGCATCCGGAGAAAACGGCAAAAACTTCAAGCCCGTCCGGTCCATTTGCGGATCACGTCCCGAGCGCACCTGCAGTTCCATCGCGAACTCACAAGCAAATCGTCCCACATTATAGGCAAACTGAGGCGATGAATCATAGCGATACAATCCGCAAACCGTTCCCACCTCTGCATTTGTTGCCAGACCACCCGGAACCGAATTCCGATCGATCAATACAACCTGCAAACCTGAATCAGCAGCAGCAACAGCCGCAGCAATCCCTGCAGCCCCTGCTCCAACAACCACTATGTCGGCCCGGTTTTTTTTCAATTTTCTTCGAGGGAAAGAACGATGGCGGCAAGCCTGCGCACTGTTGAAAACGTTTCAGGAACCATCAGATGATCAGGAATTAACTTTCCGTAGCGACGCTCAATGAAGAGAACGATCTCCACAATTGAGAAGGAATCCACTCCTACCTCTTTCAGCGTGGTATCGGGCTCCAATGACACGTCTTCGGAAAGAATGTTCTCCCGGATGAACGTGCTCAATTCCTGCATTACTTCTTCCATCATCGTTTTACTTTACGAACATGCACCCAAGCTGTGAGGGCCATACAAAAAACAAAAAATCCAAACAATTTCAAGACATTCGGGAGAACCCCGGCAATTCCTCCTCCACGCAAAAACAAGCCATAAAAGCCATCCAATGCCCAATTCAGGGGGGAAAATCCGCTAATCGTTCGTAAGGTATCCGGCATAATGTATGCCGGAACCCAGATCCCGCCAAGTGCGGATAACACTAATACCGACAAGGAACCAAGGATTGCCCCCTGCTGTTGCGTACCCGCTAATGTCCCCACCAAGACCCCATAAGAACTCGCTGCAAAAGATGTCGCCAGAGCG
>JBNKYR010000112.1:0-11734 GCA_050300995.1 Crocinitomicaceae bacterium
GTATTCGGACAACGAAATGACAGCGAACCAAAGTAACCGGGCTTCTACATACTATGGAGATTATATGTTCCAGAAGACGTATGTGAACCTCTATGATCTGGATTTTATCGGAGGAATCACAGGAACGTTCACCAATTCCTATGCGAATCTTTATTCCGGTTCAGGAAGTCCCTATAACCAGTTAATGAACATTTCCGCTTATTCCCAATTGGAGAAGAAGTTCAGAAAGACTGTCAACCTTTCTGTCGGTGGGCGCCTTGAGTACTTCCAGTTGAATGATTCGATTCAGGCGCTGAAGCCGATCTTCCGTGCCGGGATGAGCATCAAACTCTACCAGGAAACTTACCTCCGTGCTTCTTACGGACAAGGGTATCGCTTCCCAACGATCACTGAACGCTTTATTCGTACCGGGGTAGGGAACTTCGGTGTTTTCCCGAATGCGAACCTGAAGCCAGAGAGCAGCTGGAACGCGGAAGTGGGGATCAAGCAAGGATTGAAGTTCGGTCAGATCTACGGTTACATTGATATTGCCGGTTTCTGGCAGGAATACCAGAACACGATCGAATACCTCTTCGGCTTCTGGGGAGATGATCCATCTGACCCGAGCAACTTCGCAGGCTTCCGTTTTGTGAATACCGGGGAATCCCGTGTACTGGGAATTGATGCATCGTTTACCGGGAAAGCAAAACTCGGTAAAAACTCAGACGTCGTGTTCATTACCGGTTACAACTATATCGTACCGAAAACACTGACGCCTGATTACGTATACGCGAATGATTTCATCGTGGGTGATTACAGTTACAACACCACATCGCTGGATTCGGCTTCGCGCATTCTGAAATACCGCTTTCTGCATAACGTGAAAGGAGACATCGAAGTGAACATTCGCAAGAAGTTCAGTGTGGGAGTGAGCGTGAAGTATTTCAGCAAGATCGTTAACATGGACGGTGTGATCCGTGATTTCGAAGAGATCACAGAGAATTCGCCTTATCAGCAGGACATTCGCTACATGGATTATTTCCAGAACCATCGTTTCGGAAACTGGATCTTCGATGCACGTCTGTCGTACAATATCAGCGATAAGCACAAGATCGCATTGATCAGTGCGAATATCATGAACCGTTCGTATTCGTTGCGTCCGCTGAAGATCGAGCAGCCACGAACGATCATGTTGCAGTATTCGTTCAAACTGGATAAGAACAGCTAAGCGATTGCTTCTTGTTTCCTTTCGGTTTACGGGAATTACATGGTTATAACCCCTTTATTTTATAACAATGAGTCCCATGCGATTCAATAATGGAAAGGTATTTTCTCCCAATGCGGTATTTATTGGCTATGTATTCGTTTCCGCTGCGGCCATTGTTTTTCTGATGAATCCTCTTATCGGTCCGATCCTGTTATTGCCAGGTCTGTTTGTCGCATTGACTACTTACGGTACTGAGATTCGTTTTGATGATAAGGTCGTAAAGGAGTTTACAAGCTACTTTGGTTTTATCGAATCTGCAAAAGAGCATTCGTATGCTGGCCATCGCTATATTACGGTAGTTCCGACAAGGCAAAGTTATACCATGCATTCCCGGACCAACATGAGCGCAACGGTCAGCGATTACTTTTTTACCGTAACACTATTCAACTCAACATTCCGGAATAAGATCGAGATCTGCAAGAAAGAGGAACGCGATGAAGCTCAGAGAATTGCCTGGGAACTTGCGGATAAAATGGATCTGGAATACTTTGAATACGATCCGAAAAAGATCAGGAATATCTTTCTTGGCCGTTAGAAATTGTGACATTTAAGTGTTACCAATCGCGCCGGAGCACATTAGAAAGAAAACGCACTCTATGAAAATGATCGCTTTCTTCTCTAAATTTCTGTTCTTCTTTTTTCTTCATCTGGCACTCATTCAGCCGGTCTATTCCTGTAGCATGTACAAGGTTACGGTCGATGATAAAACAATGGTCGGAACCAACTTCGATGCATGGTATGCAACGCCGCACATTTGGTTTGAGACCTCTCAGGGGTATGACTGTTGTTTTTCCGGCGGACGGGATATCGGGATTCACGGATTCGCACCTCAATCGGGAATGAATGAACACGGGCTCGTCTTCTCACGTTTGGGGTCTGATCATCCGAAGCAGGTAGATCCGGAGATGGCTAAACGCAAGAAGATCGACTTTAAAGACCTTTTTCTGAAAGATGTATTACATGCCTGCCGGAATATAGACGAGGTGTACGCTTACTGGGAGCAATTTGATCATTCCTGCTTTTTGGATGAGATCTTCATCTACATCGAGCCGTCCGGTGAATACCTGATCGTAGAACCGTACAAGCTGATCCGGGGAAAGGACAAAGCATACGTACTTTCGAACTTTTGTCCTTCTATTACAACGGAGGTACAGAAACGGAAGCTCGGTCGCTACCGGAAAGGGGCTGATCTACTGAAAGCAAAGCAGGATACTTCGCTCGCTTTCTGCCGGGATGTTTCCGATGCCATGCACGTATGCAGAGATAAATTAGGAGATGGAACGCTCCTGACAACTGTTTGGGATCTGAAGAACGATGAGGCCTTCCTGTACTTTTACCACGATTATTCCAATGTAGTACACATCGATTTGAAGGATGAGTTTGAGAAAGGAGATCATGATTTGGAAATTGACTCGCTTTTTCCCGTCAACAAGGAGTTTGAGCAATTCAAGGACTATATAACCCCATTTCGTTCGGATGCACTTCGGATGTTCCTGGCAGGGCTTGGTCTGTTTTTCCTGGGATGTTCCATTTTCTTCGGAGTTTCCTGGTTGAAAGACCTTTTTAAAAAGAAACCCGGTATTTCCAAGCTGCTCTTTGTGATCCTTTATTTTTTGGCTTTTTGTTACATGTTCGTCATGACGACAGAAAGCTACATTTACTATTTTTCAGCGCCTTTTCAGCATTACAAATCGACTTGGATCTCGGCGTCTTCTTACATACCTTATCTACTTGTATTCGCCTGGATTTTTACCGGTTGGCTATATGCAAAGAAGCGGGCCTTTGATCTCTGGGGAAAGTTCTCAAGAGGATTGATCATTGCCAATAATGCCTTGTTCATGTTGTTGACCATCGGTTTTTTGTACTGGGGACTTCTGTTTTGATACTGGAATTATTTGCAAACAATAACATCGCAATTCAGGTATTTATACCTATTGCAGGAGTGGATTATTTTGGGCAATTTGCGGCAGACCACAATCAGCGAATATGGAATCAACAACAATGACAGCAGACCGTGTTATCCTACCGTTCAGGTTTGACGCAGAAAAAATGCAGGCCGAAGTGGACCAATTGTGTTCCGGCGAGTTTCAATACTACGATGTGATTCAATTGCGGGGACCAGCACACCTGATTGACCCTTCGCGACCGTTTCCACCGCCTGCAGATGATTACGCTGATGGTTCCTGGACTGATTGGCTGGATGCTCCTCAACTGGAAAAGGTTCCATATATCAGGGAAGTGATCGATTCGTTTCGGGAGCATACAACGGTGAACCTCGTACGTTTGCTGAGATTGGCGCCCGGAGCAGTGATTGCAGAACATACCGATCCCACGCTTGCATTGGAAGTGGAACGTTCTATGGTGCGTCTGACTGTTCCGATCCAGAACCCGGAAGAAGTAGACTTCCTTTTGAATGGTACTTCCGTTCCTCTGAAAAATGGTGAATGCTGGTATCTCCGTCTTTCCGATCCGCATGAAATTCGCAATATGAGCGAGAAGGAACGGATCAACCTGACCATCGACATGATTCCGAACGAATGGTTGCGTGATGTGATCGCTGAAGCGGAAAAAGAAATGTAGGAAACCCTTCGGATCGTTTCGGACGGCTTGTTCTTCTGAAAAAGTTTGCCCAATTTGCGGTATTCACAATGTATGGAAACTATCGTAATTGAAACCGACCGATTGTTACTAAGAGGGATCACACCTGAGATCATCCGGACACTTTTCAGTACCCGAACAAAAGAAGAGATCATTGAATTCTTCGGAACTGGCGAGGAAGAGTATGTCATGTATAAGGAATGGTATGAAGGAGGCATGGAAACTCACCGCTTCACCATGTTCTTTTTTATTGTAGCCGATAAGGAGAACGGTCGTTCAATCGGAAAAACAGGCTTTCATACGATCAATAAAAAGCACCGTCGCGCAGAAATGTTTTACATTCTGAATGATGACTCCGACAAGCGAAAGGGATACATGACCGAAGTGCTGCCATATGTGTTGGAATATGGATTTAACGCGCTTGGGTTGCATCGAATCAAGGCGTTGGTAGCCGATTGGAATACGCCGTCACTGAAATTGCTGGCACGCCACGGATTCACGTTTGAAGGCACGATGCGGGAAGATTACTTCCTGGATGGGGAGAACACCGATTCGGATTGCTATTCCCTGCTGAAATGGGAGTGGGAGGAACGGAAGGAGGTGTAATCAGTGGAGTCCTTATTTTGAAAGTATTTTGTGAGCAAGTGATGGAAAATGCTTGCTGATAAAAATAAAGAAACGCATTTGGCGCGTCGTCACAATGGAGCGACCTTTCTCAATTTGTGGCAGGATCTGTTTCACAAGTTCTTCCGGAGACATCTTTTTTTCATCGCGGCCTGAAGTCATGTGTGTGGCCGTAACCGGAGGAATGAATTCGATCACTTTAATGTTGTACTCACGGAGAAAGTAATCCAATCCGATGGTAAAACTTCTCATGGCCGCCTTAGAAACGCTGTACACGAGTCCGTCAACCTTCGGGAAACGACTCAAACCTGATGTGGTATTCACGATCATTCCGTTTTCCGAAGCGCAGAGAAGGGGGAGCAGCTGGTTGGTAAGGATCAGTTGTCCTGTAACGTTCACGTGGATCTCATGTCCGATTTTGGAAACAGGGATCACGGCATCCCGGAAGTCGTAATTGTACTGAATTCCTGCATTGTTAAAGAGGATATCAATGCGATCGAATTTGGCGTTGATCGCCATGACCAGTTCTTCAATCTGATCGGTTTGACTCAAGTCACATCGAAATGTGTGGAATCCTTCCGAGGCCATGGTGTTCAGTTTTTCGTCATTCGTTCCTGTGACCAGGACGGTGTTGACATCTTTCAGTGTATTTGCCAGTACTTTTCCGATTCCGGAAGTTCCTCCGGTAATCAGGATTGTTTTGTTTGTCAATTGCATAATAGGTGTATGATGAATTTCAATCCCTGGATGACACCGAGTCCGAGAACGAAGTTGACCACGATCATCAGGAAGGTAGCTCCCCCGAGTCCCAGTTTGCGAATGGCAAGACTATCCGGGATTCCGGCGTCGTAACCGACAAGCCTGGTAATGATCGCCCAGGAGTTCAGGTGTTCAGCTTCACTTCCAAGGAGGTAATCGACAATGACCATGATGCAGAGACTCGCCAGGAAGGCAATTCCACAGATGACAAGAGCTTGGGGGGAAATTAGTTTCATAACGATGTGAATTCTTGTATGAGGCAAAATTCATCCGAAATGAAAGGCTGTACATTAACCTATGTTAATGGATTGATCAGGCGCCGCTTTTGGTGAGTTGCGTCCGGATCCTGCTGAGCTGAATAGGAGTGATCCCGAGGTAAGAGGCGATGTGGTATTGTGGAATGAGGTTTTCGAGACCCTTGTATTGTTCGCGAAAGATGAGGTAGTTGGCCGTTGCATCGTTGGTGACCATTTCGATATCGTGTTTTTCCTTTTTGATCCACTGGATTTCCATGATGCGCAACAGCAGTCGTTCCAGACATCGGTGCTCTTCGAAGAGATCACGGAACTTTGGATAGGAGAAGCGGATCAGTTTACACGGCGTCAATGCCTGGAAAAATAGGCGGGAAGGCTCTCCGGAGATCAGGGCCGTGATGGCTGTAGGGAACATTCCCGGAAGGAAAAAGGTCTTGTTGTACTCATTTCCATCCTTGCCGTAGAAAACCCGGACCACGCCTTCTTTGAGAAAGTAACAATGCTGTGTACGTTCACCCTCCCGAAGCAGGTAGTCATTTTTGTTCAGGTTGATTTCCTGAAACAAATCGTTCAGATCGGTCCAGGCTTCCGGTGTCAGTTCATGAATGGAATTGACGATTGATTCAATGTTCACCACTGCATCGTTCACCTCATAAAGGTATGGAAAACAATTGATCTGCTTTGAAGGGAGCACTGAACAACGGCATGTGGAGAATCGTATAGATCGAGTGGGTAGAAAACTAAAATAGCCGGCTGAAGGACAACCGGCTATCATACAATGTCTCTTATATTTTACCGGTGCTGGAACTGAATTCCAACCCCGCTGTTGTTAAACTGCGTAAGATTGCATACTACCACTTTCCCCTCTACTTCGGTAACGAATTCATCAGGGGTGTGATCAAGCAGAAAACGACTTGGGTTGTACACGCTATCCGGTGTAAAATCCTCTTGCTGTGTCTTCCGTTCCTTGTCAAAAGGAACAAGTCCTACTTTGTCGGCACCGTTATGCTTGTAGTGGTACACAATACCTTCTTTTACCGGTGATGCTCCCAGACGAACAATATCTGCTTCTTCGTCAATGTCCCCGATCGGAATAGAGTTCAACGGTTCCCACTGATCATCTCCCTTTCGTTTCATCACCATGAGTTGGTTTGTTCCGTTTTCTTCCTTGATACAGGTGAAGTAGAATTGTCCGTCGATGAAGGAAACGATCCCAGGTTCGTAAGCGAAGCGGCTTTCGTCCTGTACATAATACTTACCAATGGTGCCATAGCCAATGTTCAGGAACATGCGCACATTCTTCGGGTCGAACACGAAGTGGTCTTCTTCCATTTCTCCTTTGGTGGTAAATCCTTTGATCACTGATCCAGGGACATCTGCCTTGATCTCGTGAGAGGAAAGGTAGATCAGGTCACCATTGAAACCAGCATACTGCCACTGTCCACGCGTCCTGTTTTCTATGTAGTCTTTGTCAACACCTCGCCCCATCTGAAATACGATGTGTTGAAGGTTGTGGTGCGTCATAAAGACCGTGAAATCGAAATAGGCTTTTTCCTTTTTATTGTAGTAACGGTATAAATACACCAGTGCTTTTTCAGTCACGGCGGCATCAACCAGTTCGAATTTGTTATAATCGTGCGATTCCGGGAGCAGTTTCACCTTCACGCCAATGTCAAGCGATTTGGATTTAACATTTCCGCCGGAGTTGATCTGGTTGAAAGTTACGTTTCCGTTGTTGATCGGATCCAGGTTGTCAAGGAAGTAGACGTAGCGTGTATTTTCCGCACAGATAAAAAAGGGATCACGCGTTTTCGGATTGAATTTTTGGTCCCATTTCCCTTCTTCCAGTTCTCCGACCAGCGACATCCCGATCTGGTTCAGGATCTCTTTCGGACTGCGACTCAGAAGCAATCCACCCTGTCCTTTCCATTCAATGATGTCGTAAAAAGGAAGCGTTTTTACCGGAATTCCGAAATTTTGGGCATTAACATAGGCGACAGTCAGAAGAAAAAAGAAGAGCAGTGTTTTTTTCATAACAGAGTTTAAGGTTTTAGCAATTTTTGAGGACGCAAGATACAATATGACACTCCTCGTCCGAAGAAAAGTTATTCAGGATTCCGGGATTTTTTCCACAAGAGCGAGCACTGCTCGCGAAGACTGAGGCCGAGCCAGGCGGGCGAGAAAGCCGAGGGACACTGAGCACTGCTCGCGAAGACTGAGGCCGGGCCAGGTGGGATACCTTACCAAATTCAGGTATTTATACCTATTGTGAATAGTGTTCAATATCAGTATTTTAGCAAAATCGAAACGTGAGCCATTTTGAATGCGAAACCGGACATATTAAGTACGGCCTTGCTGGTGGATACCGTTCAGAGGTTGTCCCTGGCGAGCGACATCCAGGAAGTTATGAAGATTGTGCGGACGGTGGCCCGGAAGCTCACTGGTGCGGATGGGGCCACATTTGTTCTGCGCGAGGAAGATCAGTGTTACTATGCGGATGAGGATGCCATCACTCCTTTGTGGAAGGGGAGTCGTTTTCCCATATCCGAATGCGTGAGTGGTTGGGTGATGAACAACAAGGCACCGATTGTGATCGAAGACATATTTGTGGATGAACGTGTCCCAACTGATGCTTATCGCCCGACATTTGTGAAGAGTTTGGCCATGGTTCCGATCCGAACCATGAAACCGTTGGGTGCCATCGGGAATTATTGGGCGGAAAAGCACCTGCCTACAGAAAAGGAGGTGGCGATGCTACAATCACTGGCCGATATTACTGCCGTTTCTATTGAGAACATTGAAGTAAGGAACAATCTGGAGGAAAAGGTGAAGGAACGCACCAGTGAATTGGCAGATGCACTTGCCAGGGAAACAGAGATCCATGAGATGAAGTCAGCTTTTGTTTCACTGGCCTCACACGAGTTCAGAACTCCGCTCAGTTCAATTCTTTCCAGTGCATTTCTGATCGAAAAACATACGCAGGAGGATCAGCAGGATCAGCGGGAAAAGAACGTGGAACGCATTCGGTCAGCGGTCAAACATTTGGTCAATCTGTTGGATGATTTCCTTTCGATCGGAAAACTGGAAGAAGGGAAGGTGCTGGTGGAGCGTGAGCATTTCGACCTCAACGAATTTCTGCGGGAGATCCTGGACGAGCTTGAAGGGATGAAAAAGCACAGGCAACATATTCATCATAATCACAAGGGGGTAGCTGAAGTACAACTCGATAAGAAGATCCTGCGTTACATCATGCTGAACCTTTTGTCCAATGCCATCAAGTACTCCGAGAAAAAGATCCAGCTCGACACGGAAGTGCAGGCTGATCAACTTACCCTGATCGTCAAGGACCGGGGAATCGGAATACCGCAAGGGCAGCAAGACAGCATGTTTAATCGTTTTTTCCGTGCGAGCAATGTCGATGACGTGCAGGGGACAGGACTCGGGTTGAACATTGTTAAATTATACGTCGATCTGCTGGACGGCACCATCGAGTTTACCAGCCAGGAGAACATCGGAACGGTCTTTACGATTCAGTTGCCACTTGTTACTCAGGAATACTGATCTCACACCAGGTGATTCTTCAGGGCGTACGCGGCCATTCCGGCATCCGTTTTTACACGGAATTTTTTCCGGAGTTTTTCCTTGTAGCGAAGGATGGTGCGTTCCGAAAGTTGCATATAACGAACCAGTTCCCGCATGGTGAGTCCTTCTACGAACAGGCGTAGAAAGGTGAGTTCCTGTTTACTGATCTCCAGTGAATAGTCATCGCGTACCAACTTCACGATAGCTCCCATATCAAAGACCTGTTCTCCCCCGTATACCTTCAGCAGAGCATTGCGCAATTCCTCCATAGAAGAACTGAGGGATATTTGTCCCTGTAGTTGCATTTCCAGAACTTTTTGAACGCTTCCCGGTGTTACAACCCCGCTGAGGAGCACAATTTTCAATTCGGGAAGAACCTTTCGGATCTCGGTAGCCAGGTGCAACGAATTGTAGCATCCCGTACTGAAGCTCAACAGTGCCAAAGCATAATTATCTTTTCCCAGCGCCTGGATTGTATCCTTCCAGGTACTGGTGGTAGTAACCGCAAATGAAATTCCGTTTTCCGGATTTTCACTTTCCAGTCCCCGGACAATGGCGTCACGTAAAATTCCGCCGTCCTCTGCAAACAAAATATTAATCTTTTCCATGGCGAATACATTTAAACAACAGCTTATAGACAATTCGCGTGCCATATAAGTAGGTGTCTGAGAACGATAACTACATGAACGGGCGTAAGAAAGACGGTGTACGGCGTGTAAATGACAGTGCAGGTCGGCGGAATGTCACGAAATGCAATTTGAATGACACAAACCGTCGGTGAGACGCCTTGCAAAGGTGAAGGACAGCCATCTACTATCGGTGTTGGCACAATTTGTTTCGTTCGACTGCCGGGCAATGACATGTGAAAGCCGGAATTTGACAGAAGAATGACAGTGTTTTGTCGGAAAAGAGCAGGGAACGGGTACGGTTAAAGATTCCTTCTCTCTAAAAGGTTCTTCCACCGGCTGATCAAAGCAAGTTTTCCGGAATCCAGCCAGGTGCCTCTCAAATGAATTGAATTAACGCCAATTGCGTAGAATGTTCCATCTCGCTTGATCATAATCGGAGAACCACTATTTCCCGGCAAGGTTTCCAGATGATGCGTGAAATAGTTCTTGTGTATTCCGCTTATAACAGAAGTGTCCATTGTCATGATGTACTCTCCTCCGTATTTTCCCTTTGCAGGATAACCAGCGCAGTAAATAGTATCACCAATCTTCAGCGATTCCGGTTCCATCCATAGTTGTATCGGCTGAATATTCCCAAGGTGTTGATTACTGTTGATTATATTGTCCGGGATATACACAAGTGCCATATCGTGCTTTTTTCGCGTCCAGGGAAGAAAGTAGCAATAGCGATTCGGGTATTTAATTCTCTTTCTGTACCTGGCCTGAAAATAAATTGAATCAAACGGCTTCTCATTTCTGATCCTGGAAGGATAAATGGTAATATGTTTAGCCGAATGGAATGGCAACCTTGTCACATTATGCGCAGAGGTGAGAAGACAATTCTTTGAAATGAAAAATGAAGTTGAATTTTTTACGACCCTTTTAAATGGAATACGGCGCACATCCTGGTAGCAAATAGCGTTCAGGGCATCCATTGATATCTGATCACGGGATAATTCATCGGCAAACTCATCATGATCCTGGGCTGCTACGAATTGTGAAAGGGTATTTAAAAACAGGAGTACTACAAGGAGTATCAACTTCCTCATAAGATATTTCTTTTGATTCGATTCAAATATAATTAAAGTATCAATGCACAATTTTCATCTGATTAAGCGCAAAAGTGGTGCGATAAATTCACAAAATCAGGTTGTTAGTGTATTGGGTTTTGAAGGGGAGGCTTGTCCGGTGCAGATAATCAAAATTCAAGTACATGTTTTCATAAAAAAAGGCCCTCATTTCTGAAGGCCTGTTATCGTGTTTTAAACGTTTTATTCTTCTTTGTCCGGATTCAATTTGAAGGATTTCATGAACGTGTCAATCACTTCGCTTTTCGGATAGCTTCCATCCCGGATGATGGCTACCTGATACAATCGATTATTTACCAGGTAAATATCAAACATGACGTAATACTGACCGTTGTTTCCGGAAAAGCGCAACCCCGGATGACCATTAATCTTGATCTTTTCTTCTTTATCGGTTGCAGTGATTCCGATATTGCCAAGTGCACCGTTTTTCGCTTCCTCAAGTAGTTCGTATGCGTCACTTTTCTCATTCACGAATTCAGATGGATAATCGCTGTATGCCACCATATATGCCTCTGTAGCACTCTTCTCATACATGAACATGACCATTTCCAGGTTTCCAAGTTCTGTCGGAACCGTGTTGGAAGTTTCCGTTGGAGTATTTCCGAAGAAATTAATGGAGAAATTACCGTCTTCCGAAGAGAATATGACAATTTCCTCTTCAAGTTCCTCGACCGCTTCGTTCAGGGCATTTTCAATGTCGGTTTCGTTGGTAGATCCTCCGCAGGAAACCAGGCTCGTTGCAGCGAAAATCGCTATCGCATAAAGAAATGATTTTTTCATGATATTGGTTTTAATAGTAATAATTGTGCCTCTCGATGCACGTTTGTTTTTGACCTTATAAAGATATGAAAATAACAGTGCTACGGTTTAAAATCCGGTCATTGCATGCTTGAAACCGGAATACATCGCTTCAAA
>JBNKYR010000113.1:0-11692 GCA_050300995.1 Crocinitomicaceae bacterium
TATCCAGCATTTTCTCAATATCGGTTAATTGATCCTCTGTGAAATCAACCGGTTGCGTAGGAATTCGTTGCAGGCTGGATTTTTCCACGTCAATCCCCATTCCTTCCAAAGCTGCAGACAATGAACCAAAGGCCGTGTAATCACCGTAAACGTATACCCGTCCTTCATTTTCCTCGATTTCCTCCAATCCGGCATCAATCAGTTCAAGTTCCAGTTCTTCGAGGTCAATCTCATCCGTTTTTTCGAACTCAAATACGGATTTACGACTGAACATATACTCGAGTGAACCGTTCGGCACTACCGAGCCACCTGCTTTATTGAAATAAGATTTCACGTTGGCAACCGTACGCGTAGGGTTATCCGTAGCACATTCTACAATGACCAATACGCCGTGCGGACCTTTCCCTTCGTAAATCAATTCAACGAAAGCTTCGGCATCCTTCGACGTAGCACGTTTGATTGCCGCGTCGATATTGTCCTTCGGCATGTTCTGCGCCTTGGCATTCTTGATTGCCGTACGCAATGTTGCGTTCATTTCCGGATCAGCACCGCCCTCCTTGGCAGCCAGAGTAATAGCTTTCCCCAAACGAGGAAACAACCTGGACATTTTGTCCCAACGCTTTTCTTTTGCCGCCCGACGGTATTCAAACGCTCTTCCCATAAATGATCAGTCTTGATTTAATCCATGCAAAAGTAAAATTTTGGAAGGAAAGGGATTCAAATTTGGGATTTGAAATTTCTCACCAATTGTCCGCCTCAATAATTCAAAGCACAAAAACGGCACCCTTAATTTACAAGTGGAATTATGAAGACAACGCAGAAAGTTTAAAAATTCAAGCATTTCCAAATTCTGGAGTCCGAGGTAAATCAGGAAACTAAAAAATGTACCCCCCTAGTCCTTTAGGACTTGAAATTGTAAGTCCAGATATTTGGTATACCTTACGATCTATAACCTTACTACTTAGCCTTGTTCTATATAATCTGTTCTTTGAAAATTTTCGTCGCTTCAGCATTATCAATAGCAAAACCATGACCCTTGTACCTGTACACCAAATCATTTACAATGAACTTCGCATCTGTGAGTAAAGTTTCCATCTGAGGATTCAACGAATGCCATGACTATTCAAATGAAGTAACCAAAAGAGCACCCACAAATACTGTTTCGAAATACTAAAACGAGTTAAGACTCCAATACTTAACAAAAGGCTTGGCATAAGTTTTTAATTTAACACTTTGAATCTCCTTCTGCAAACGCTACTTTTGATTGAAAGCTCTGGCATGAAAAATATACTCGTCCTTGGGGCCGGCCTTTCTTCGTCGTCCCTTATTCGTTATCTTCTACAGCATGCTGCCGAATATCAATGGCGCGTACGTATTGTGGATCAGGACCTGGATCTGGTACGTCAGAAGATCGACGGAAACGAGTACGGCGAAGCACTGTCATTCAATGCGCTGGATCCGGAGCAGCGACGCCCGGAAATCGAAAAGGCGGATCTTGTGATTTCCATGTTACCCGCGCGGTTTCATGTCGAGGTAGCGGAGGACTGCATCCAACTGGGCAGAAACCTGATCACGCCGTCTTATATTTCCCCTGAAATGCGGGAACTGGATCACCGCGCAAAAGAAGCCGGCATCATTATCATGAATGAGATCGGGGTGGATCCCGGTATTGATCACATGAGTGCCATGAAGATCATTCATCGGATCCAGGGACAGGGTGGAGAAGTGACCAGTTTCAAATCGTTCACCGGCGGATTGATCGCTCCTGAAAGTGACAACAATCCATGGAATTATAAATTCACCTGGAACCCAAGAAATGTGGTTCTCGCCGGACAGGGAGGGGCCGCTTGTTTCATTCGCAACGGCGAGTACAAATATATCCCTTATCATCGTCTTTTCGGACGCCTGGATTACCTGAACGTGGAAGGATACGGTGATTTCGTGGGGTATGCCAATCGCGATTCACTTTCCTATAGAAAGACATACGGACTCGAAGGTATTCCAACCATTTTCAGGGGAACCCTTCGCAGACCGGAATTCTGCGAGGCCTGGAATGTCTTTATTGAATTGGGGATGACCGACGACACCTACTCGATGGAAAGGACCCTGCGAATGACACCCCGCGGCTTCCTGAATGCGTTCCTTCCCTACAACGCCACAAAAACAGTTGAGGAAAAATTCAAGGAATTTCTGCGAAAGGACCGCGAACATCTCTATCCGAAATTCGAATGGCTCGGTATGTTCAAAAAAGAACCGTTAGTTGACCTGGATAACGCAACCCCCGCTCAGGTTCTTCAGAAAATCCTGGTGGATAAGCTTGTTCTTGAAGAAGGAGATAAGGACATGATTGTCATGATCCACGAATTCGAGTATACCTTGAATGGAGAAAACGGAAAGATCACTTCTTCTATGGTCAATATCGGTGAAGATCAGACTTATACATCCATGTCCAACACCGTGGGATTACCGGCCGCCATCTGTGCTAAAATGATCCTGACCGGTGAACTCAAAGACATCGGCGTGACTTTGCCGGTTCAAAAGCATGTTTACGAGCCTATTCTCAAGGAATTGGAAGGCTATAACATTTGCTTTGTGGAGAAGGAAATAGTTCAGGCGTAGATCTTAGGGTTCAGGAGTCGGGATTCAGAACATTTTGAATTTCAGTATCCACTTCTAATTCCTAACTCCTAATTCCTGACTTCTGACTTCTAATCCCTAACTTCGCAGTCAAATTCTATCATTTCAGAATGAACAAGGACAAATTCACGGTTACCGCCGCCCTACCCTATGCCAACGGCCCCCTTCATTTAGGACACGTCGCAGGCGTTTACCTCCCATCTGATATTTTCGTACGCTTTCTTCGCATGAACGACCATGATGTTGCCTTCATTTGCGGAAGCGACGAACACGGCGCAGCGATTACCCTGCGCGCCAAGAAAGAAGGAATCAGTCCGCAGGAAATTGTGGACAAGTACAACGCCCTGATCGGGCAGGCTTTCCGTGATTTCGACATTTCCTTTGATATCTTTCATCGCACCTCAGCCGAAATCCACCACGAGACAGCTCAGGATTTCTTCAAAGTACTGGATGCGAACGGACACTTTACCAAAGAAACAAGTGAGCAATACTTCGATGAGGAATACCATCAATTCCTCGCCGACCGATATATTACCGGGACTTGCCCGAACTGTCACAATGAAAATGCTTACGGCGATCAGTGTGAAAAGTGTGGCTCGGCTCTCAGCCCAACGGATCTGATCAACCCAAAATCCACGCTGAGTGGAAAAACGCCGGTACTTAAAGAAACGTATCACTGGTATTTACCAATGGAACGCCACGAAGATTGGCTGCGTTCATGGATCAAAGAAGGAATCCTCGACGGAGTGAAACAACACGATCCGACCAAATGGCGCAATCAGGTCATCGGGCAGTGCATGTCGTGGATTGACAGCGGATTGCGTCCGCGTGCCATGACCCGCGACCTTGACTGGGGAGTAAAAGTTCCGGTTCCCGGCGGCGAAGGAAAAGTACTTTATGTTTGGCTGGATGCTCCGATCGGATACATTTCAGCTACAAAACAGTGGGCTGCTGATCACGGAAAAAACTGGAAAGATTACTGGACAGGCGATCGCAAACTGATTCACTTTATCGGTAAGGACAACATTGTGTTCCATGCCATCATCTTCCCAATCCTGCTGAAAGCGCACGGAGGATTTATCCTTCCGGACAATGTACCGGCCTACGAATTCCTCAATCTTGAAGGAGATAAATTCTCTACCTCCCGTAACTGGGCGGTTTGGCTGCATGAATACATTGCTTCCTACCCGGACAAGATCGACGAACTGAAATATGTGCTCACGGCAATCGCACCGGAGACCAAAGACAGTGAATTCACCTGGAAAGAGTACCAGACCCGCATCAACAGTGAGCTGGCAGATATCCTTGGGAACTTTGTAAACAGGGCCCTAGTCCTGACACAAAAATACTACGAAGGCGCTGTTCCTGAACGAGGTGAAATGACTTCAGAAGACTTTGACGTCCTGGAGCAGATTGAAAAGATCCCGACGCGAATTGCCGAGCTGACCTACGCCTATAAGTTACGGGAAGCGCAGGCTGAAGCTATGCAACTTGCACGGATCGGGAACAAATACCTGGCAGATACGGAGCCATGGAAACTCATTAAAGATGAAGCCAACGAAGAGCGTGTGCGCACGATCATGAATATTGCCCTGCAAATTACTGCCAACCTCAGCATTGTTCTTCAACCCTTCCTTCCCGCAACAGCGAAGAAAATCGGTCAGTTCCTGAATTTTGAAGCAAACCAATGGTCCGCAGCAGGAAACCCGGATTTGCTCCACGCAGGACACAAGACCGACAAGCCGAGTATCCTCTTCCAGAAGATCGAGGATGAGCAGGTGGAATTTGAAATACAGAAATTGAAAAACACCCTATCAGAGAACGATACGGAAGCAGCTTCAATTGAACCACAAAAAGCAGAAGCCACTTTTGATGATTTCATGAAGATGGACATTCGTCTCGGAAAGATCCTGAACGCGGAGAAGGTAGAAAAGGCAGATAAGTTGCTCAAACTTTTGGTGGACACCGGTATCGACAGACGTACCATTGTTTCCGGAATTGCCGAGCACTACACGCCGGAAGAGATCATCGGAAAAACCATTTCTGTTCTTGTGAATCTTGCACCACGAAAGATCAGAGGTGTCGAATCACAGGGAATGATCCTGATGGCGGAAAATGCGGAAGGAACCTTGAGCTTTATCGGCCCTGAAAAAGATTTCGGTCCGGGAAGTACCATCCACTGATCAAAGCGAGAGACGGCGGTTGCGATACAGGCCTGATTCTATCTGTTGCTGCATGGCATCCGCATCCATTGGACAATCCAGGAATTCTACAATACGTTTGATCTGCGTTGCCGGCTGATCGACCACCTCGGCATACGGCACGTACAAAATGTCAACGTTTGGCTCCATTTCCGCCCAAGGATATATTTTATCCAGTTCCCGCTCAAATGAATCACGAACAGAGGTATCCACCATCTGCAAATTCCGCTTCAACATCGTTCGTTGAGATGCCAGCACCTCATCCAGATCCCGCTGCATAAAAATGATCTTGTAGCGAAAATCGGGAGGAAGATGTTTCAACAGTTGGGCAATGATCTTTATCGCTTTTCCCTCTGCCTCCGTCAGCCAGGAATTGTCCTTCTGAAGGGCCTTGACTTTTTCGTATTCGTAATATCCCTTCGGATTATTGGTGTCCTTTTCACGAATACCATCTGTTAACACAGGTAAGCCTCCGGCATGCAGCATTTGCATCATCATTGAAGTCCCTGACCTTGGCAAGCCGGAGACCAACACGATTTCCGGAAAATCTGAATCGGATGCCACCGACTTCTTCCCCTGCATCTGTGACTGCAATCGTTCCCTGGCATGTTTCGGACGTGCCATGGAAGGGTCGAGCTTATTGGCAAACGCATACGCCGCCTGTGCTTGCTCATGCTCGCCAAGCGCCTCGAGAATAGCACCGATGGTATAATGTGCATCCGGAAAATATCGCACCAATTCTATTGCCTGCAGGGCTGAATCCAGAGCGCTCTCATAATCCCTTTTCTGCAACAGTACTTTCGCCAAGCCATGATGGTACTTGGCACGATCGGGGTTCAACACAAGGGCCTTTCTGAAATGCTCTTCAGCCGCCTCATGGTCCCCAAAACTCAGGTAGATCTTTCCCATCTCGAAAAAGATCGCACCGGTTATTCCAGGATGATTCGGAATCGACTTTAACAATTTCATGGCCTGTGCCGCCTCCTTTTCACCAATGCAGATCTGTGCCTCCATCAACCGCAGACGTACGGAGTTTTTTGCATTCGTTTTCTTCAGTTCATTGAGGTAAAACCGGGCCTGTTTGAACTCCTTTTGCTCCAGCATCAACTGGATCAGATCCACATAAAACAACTGCCTGTCGCCTCCCTCCTGTTCAACAAGTTCTTTCAGTATTTCAATTGCCCGATCCGTTTCTTTCTTACCAATGTGCACCCGTGCAAGATTATGTTTCAGGTGCAACTTTATCGACTTCATGGTTGCCGCCACGTCTTCACTCGGGCGCTCCACATATCCTAATTCGATCAATTGCTCCATCGCCTCCTGATCGGAAAGCGGATCTGCCTGGATCGCATGATCATGCGTACCGAAATCACCTTCAACATCCTCCCAGGAAGGAATCGTTTTCACCTCTCCGGGATCCTCAAACATATCCGTAAGAACACGGCCTTCCATATCTTCTCCGACAGGCATTCCATAATAATGAAGGATCGTCGGTGTAATGTCAAGAATGGAAGCGCCGTACAATTGTTCCCCTTTTTTGATTCCCGGACCGGCCGCGACGATCATTCCAAACTCGCGATGATCCAGGGCTGGTGCGGCCTGCACATCCGGGTGCTTCAACATGCGGTTGCTATCGGACACATAACCATGATCCGAAATGACCATTACGGTTGTGTTCTCATCAATGATATCAAGCATGCGGCCGAGCATCATATCCTGAAACATGTAGGCACCATCTACCGCATTTTTGTTCAAGTCAAAATTCTCCTGAGGGATCTGTGGTAGTTTAGGCGGATGAAACTTCATGAACGCATGACACATGTGGTCAATGTAATCGTGATAGACCGCCATGAAGTCCCACTCGGTTTCCATCGCCAGATAGGTAGATGCAGCATGGAAAGAGCTTGTTCTGCCCATGATCTGATCAAAGATCTCAATGCCTTTAAAATCCTTGATCTTTGTATCGACAACCTTCGGAAAAAAGGGAACAATGTGTGCCGGCGTTATCTCCGCCGGATGCACGCGAAAAGAGTCAATTTCTTCAGCCAACTCCTCCGGATGAATACTATTCGGCACATGCTTCCAGGGTTCGTCATATTTTGCCGTCGGCATGGCATATTTATCCGTTACGATCGCCCCCCGGATCGGTTCTGCCGGATGACTTGGCCACCACCCCACCAGGTTGGAACGCAGTCCCTGGTGATGGAAGATATTCCAAAGTGCCCGCACCCTTCGCTGACTCACGGTAACAGGCCGGACAAGCTGCGCTTCCGCATCCAGTTCAATGAAACCCATCACCCCGTGCTTGTCCGGTGTTTTCCCCGTAGCGATGGAAGTCCATAACATTGGTGAAAAGGGAGGGTTCAACGTACTGAGATTTCCATGGACACCTTGATCCATCAGCCTTTTGAGTGAAGGCATTTTCCCGACTTGTAACAAAGGACGTATCAGTTGCCAGTCGGCAGCATCCCAACCAATGAGCAATAACTTACGCTTGTTCATTCGTCTTCTTTTGTGTATCCCGCACTTGTCTCCAAATACGAAGCCCGACGTGCCCCAGCGCCAGTAGTCCCAATGATCCTTCCGGCTGAATTTGAATTTCGGTCTTTTCCCTGATGTTCCTTGTCTTCGTAACTCTCTCTTCCATAAGCTAAAAGTAATTTTTTGTATTTTAAGCCCACTTTTCCGAAAGGAAAGTTATTGAACTAACTTTTAAGAGACTACTAACTTCAGGAGAATTATGAAAACAAAAAAGCTAAAATCACAATTAGCAAAGTATGGAGCATTGGTGGCTTCAACGGCTGTTGTAGCAGAAGCGGATGCTGCGATCATCTATACCGACATCGTTCCGGATTTCTCCGGTGGTATTGGGAGCCAGTATTTTCTGGATCTGAACAACGATGGCACGGATGATTTTCGCATCTATCACAATGGAGGCAGCAGCCTCTACATCGCTCCGCTTGTAGCAGGGAATGGTGTATTGGGTAGTGGAGGCGCAACTTTTGCATATCCGTTTGCTCTTTCCAGCGGAGCTATGATTAACAGCTCTGCCAGTGCCTTCTTCACGAACGGATTTTCGGGAGGATACCAATCCCTGAATTACGGTTCGTGTTCGTTTGGGAATTGGTGTTCCATTACGGATAAATACCTGGGCTTCGAATTTATGATCGGCGGAAATACGCATTACGGATGGGCACGACTGGATGTTGATGCAAATGGTAACTTGTGGACAGTTAAAGACTATGCATACGATGATGTGGCCGGCACAGGAATTCCTGCAGGAGCAATGTCGACTCCAACAGTAACAGCAGATCCGGTGACAGCCATTGTAGGTACTGATATTGCAGAAAACTCAAACGGAAGCGACCTTCAGGTAGACTTCACGGCTGCGGCCAATGAAGCAACTGTTTCCGAATACCGTATCATGGTAGTAAAAGCTGCGAACGCCGGAACTTTTGATCTGGCGGCTGCACAGGCAGTAATTTCGGCAAACTATACAGCTATTACACCAAACGCCAGTCCTACTTATACGCAGGTTATTTCTGCAGGGGGACTTGATGTGGACGGTACAGCCATTACCATTGCACAGCCTTACCATGTTTTCGTACTGAGTGTTGCCGACGGTGTAAATGCCAATGTGGACACGCTGGCAACAGCTGCCACGGATATTACCCTCAACACCACTGCTGACGTAGCTTTGTCTGTTGCCGGTAGCGATATCAGTGATAACGGCGATGCTACCGATTTACAGGTAGATTTTGATGCAGCGGCCAATGAATCAGGGGTAGCTTCCTACCGCGCAATCGCAGTGAAAAATGCATCCGCAGGTACGTTTGACCTGACAGCTGCGCAGGCTCTCGCTGCTACCGCATACGAAGAAGTAGCTGCGGACGGGTCGACTTCCTACACTGTGGTGTTTAACTCGGTAACGACGGATTCAGACGGTGCAGCAATCGTTGAAAACCAACCTTACACCATTTTCATCCACAGTGTTGCGAATGGTACAATGGCAAATCTGGACAATCTTACCAACTCATCTTCGGATGTAACGCTGACCAGTTCTGCAGCTTCTCTGGGTGAAAATGCCCTTGAAAATGTATTGTTGTTGAGCTTCAAAGATCACTACATTGTTCAGGTCCCTGAAACTGCAGCCGACTGGAAATTACTCATGGTAAACAGTGCAGGACAAGTTGTGGCAGAACGGTCTATCACAAGTTCCCAAACAAAGATCACAAAAGCACAGTCAACAGGTATCTACTACCTGACAGTGCGCGACGATAAAGGTGAAGAACGACAGTTCAAACTGCTGTTCTGATAAAGCCTTAGGACAAAAAAAGACCGCTCAAATGAGCGGTCTTTTTTTGTTTAACTACATAATATATTCATTGCCTAGGCAGATAGTTCATCATCGAGCACATCTGCTTCTTGCGTCGAAGCTTTGTTGCCGGCCTGTCCCTTCATGATAAGGTAAGCGATGAAGACACCCACCAAACCGGCAGGAATTTCAAGCAGTGAAAGCACTATCATATTGTCGAACATATCAGGGCTCGCCAGCAAAATGCCCAGAATGATGATCAAGGCACCAATAATAAAGCTAACAACCGACAAAACAGACCAAAGAACCGCATTCAGATGGTGGTCTTTGGCGTATTTGTTAAAGTATCTTGCTACAAAGATCAGGGTGAGAATTTCAAGCATGTGGTTTTGTTTTAAAGTTAGTCAGCACTAGTTACAAAGAATCATGGAAATGTGAAGCATATCACCACGCTTTTTTCAGAGCACAAGTTACAGATCATCACTGGAATGCATAAAATGTTTATCCGATGTGTCCCGGGTTTTGCTCCGTTTCATTATCATTGTTCCTGCACAGGTATTTTCTCCGCAAACACATTTAACCCACCGTCATGAAGCTTTTTTTGGAACAACAGGAATTTTTACACGAAATGAAGCAGGTGGGGTTTGTATTGTCCACTCAACGCCAAATTGCCAAGGATTTCGCTGCCAGCGGATACGATTTCGAAACTGTTTTCAACGAAGAAGCCTTAACTCCCGAAGCGATTCAGGAAAAAGTGGAAGTTGCGCTGCTCCGGATCACCCGGGAAGGGGAGCGCCAGTTGTTACAACTTCTTTACCAGGTCGATATTCCGCAGCAGGCCTTTCTCGATCTTGTTCAGGATCCGAACTTCATTCCACTTCTGAGTGAACAGATCATTCGACGCGAAGCTTACAAAGTTTATCTGCGGTCAAAATTTTAAATTTATCACAGATTCCCACCCAATTTTCGGGCAGATCGACATATTAAGTGCAGGACATTGTCTACATTTGTTCTTCCATAACTGTGCACAATTTATATGGATAAAGTATCATACGTGGGCAATGCTGATGTAAATGCCATTGACCATTTGTACAAAATGTATCTCCAGGACCCCGAAAGCGTGGACATAGGCTGGAGGAAGTTCTTCGAAGGGTTTGATTTTGCGCGAACGAATTACGAAGACAAAGGGGAAATTCCTGAAAATTTTCAGAAAGAATTTAAGGTGATCAACCTGATCAATGGTTATCGTGGTCGCGGACACCTTTTTACGCGAACGAACCCGGTTCGTGACCGTCGAAAGTATGCTCCTACCCTGGACATTGAGAATTTCGGACTGGATGAAAGTGATCTCGATACGATTTTTCAGGCCGGTGAAGAAATCGGAATTGGAGCTGCATCGTTGCGCGATATCATAAAGCACCTGGAACTGACCTACTGTCAGTCGATCGGAATTGAGTACATGTACATGCGGGAACCAGGTCGCGTGGATTGGTTCAAAAATGCCATTGAACTGAAAAATCGTACCCAGTTTGATGCCGCCACAAAACGTGAGATCTATCGAAAACTGGCGATCACTGCCGGTTTTGAAGCGTTCCTCGGAAAGAAATTCGTTGGACAAAAACGTTTCTCCATTGAAGGGCTGGAAGTATTGGTTCCGGCATTGGACGCCCTCGTTCAGAAGGGAGCGGAAAAAGGTGTGGAGCAGTTCGTAGTGGGAATGGCTCACCGCGGACGATTGAATACACTGACAAACATTTTTGAGAAACGTCCCCGTGACATCTTCTCAGAATTCGAAGGGAAAGAATTCGAAACCGATGAGCGTTTTGACGGTGATGTGAAATACCACCAGGGATTCACCTCATTCATCAAGGCGGAAAGCGGAAAGGAATTGACCATGACCCTCTCTCCGAATCCTTCTCACCTGGAAGCTGTGAATCCGGTGGTGGAAGGAATTGCACGGGCAAAAGTTGACCATGTTCTCGAAAGTGATTCGAGTCGGGTATGTCCGGTTCTGATCCACGGTGATGCTGCCATCGCAGGGCAAGGAATTGTCTACGAAACCGTACAGATGGCTCAATTGGATGCCTATAAAACGGGAGGAACCATTCATATCGTGACCAACAACCAGGTGGGCTTTACTACCAATTATCTTGACGGTCGTTCTTCCACGTACTGTACTGACGTGGCAAAAACAACACTGTGTCCGGTATTCCACGTGAATGGTGACGATGTGGAAGCCATTGTACAGGTGATGCATATCGCTATGGAATACCGTCAGCACTTCCAGAGCGATATTTTTATTGACTTACTCGGTTACCGTAAATACGGTCACAACGAAGGTGACGAACCGAAATTTACGCAGCCACATCTCTATAACATCATTGCCAAGCACCCGAATCCACGCGATATCTATTTCAAGCAATTGGAAACAGAAGGGATTATGACACGTGAGGATGCCGCAAAGATCAACGATGATTACAATTCCTATCTGGAAGCGGAGTTCGAAGAATCGCGCAAACGTGAAAAGGCACTTGTATAC
>JBNKYR010000114.1:0-11668 GCA_050300995.1 Crocinitomicaceae bacterium
GAAGAAGTGGAGATGATGACAGGGAATCAAACCCTGATCTCGGCTTTGCAGATTTCCATTCAACCGAAGATGATCCTTCAGAAATTGATGGAGAAAAAGGTGACTGCTGTTGCCTGGGATTACATCCGCGACGAAAGCGGCGTGTTTCCGGTCGTCCGTACGATGGGAGAGATCGCCGGAACAACTTCGATCATTGTTGCTGCGGAATTGCTTTCTTCCTTCGGAAAAGGGAAGGGGATCATGCTTGGTGGTATTGCCGGTGTCCAGCCAACGGAAGTCGTGATCATTGGTGCAGGCACAGTGGGTGAATACGCTACGCGTGGTGCATTGGCGCTGGGTGCTTCCGTGAAGGTATTTGACAATTCGCTTTCCCGCTTGCGTCGTTTACAGAATGACATCGGTACGCGTGTCTATACTTCTGTTATCCAGCCTAAAGTTCTTGCAAAATCGCTGATGCGTGCGGACGTAGTGATCGGTGCCTTGCGCGCACCATTGGGACGAACCCCTTGTGTGGTGACGGAAGAAATGATCCAGCAGATGAAGTCGGGAAGTGTGTTGGTGGACGTAAGTATTGATCAGGGCGGGTGTTTTGAAACTTCGCGTGTGACGACGCACGACAAACCAACCTTTGAGAAATACGACGTGATCCATTACTGCGTTCCGAACATTGCGTCAAGAGTTTCGCGTACGGCCTCGTTTGCACTTTCCAATATCTTTTCCCCGATCCTTGTAGATATGGGGAATAAAGGTGGGTGTCCTGCGTATATCGCACATGATGTTGGCTTCCGGAGCGGTGTATACATCTACAAAGGTTTCCTCACCAGTGAAGTACTGGGGAAGGTTTTCGATCTCAAATACAAGGATATCGAATTGCTCATCATGGGCATGAAATAGCATGATTCCACTGGAACTTCCCAGAGCGGACCTGAGACTGAAACGTCGGAATGGCGTGTTGTATGTCTGGTGTATTCTCCGCAAAAAGGACCTCGTTTGTACCCCTGAAGAATGGGTGCGTCAACACCTGATTCACTTCCTGATCGCTTCCGGTTTTCCTATGGGCTTGCTGGCTTCGGAATACGCGTTGGAGTACAACGGCCGATCAAAGCGCGCAGATGTGGTCGTTTTCGATCGTGATCGTCAACCACGAATGATCGTGGAGTGCAAAGCGCCGGATGTTCCGCTGAGCGAAGCGGTCCTGCATCAGATTGCAGCCTATAACCGAACGTTGAACGTTGAATACCTGATGATGACCAACGGACTTCAGCATATCTACTGTCGCATCGACCCTGAAACAGGAGTCTCGCAGTACCTGGAAGAACTACCGGTTATTGCCTGACGGTCCCGGATAAAATTTTGAATAGTTTGGCGCATTGTACATGATCTCCTGGTAGATTTGCGCACCTTTTTCCTTTGTGAAATGAACCGGATCCCTGAAATTTTCTTTATCGGATGTAAGTGGTCCGGGTTGATCAAAATCGTACACCTGTCCCATACTACAGAGATCGTTTAAGAATCGTTTTCGGTCTTTCGATAAGCCGTATGACTCAACGACTTTGTGGAAGTCATCATGCGTGGGAGGGATCCAGAAGATCAGTGTGATGTCGTTCTTTTGGCAATGTTCCGAGATATGCATCAGGCTGTCATGGTATTCCTGCGGATAGGCAAAGCGCTCGAAAAATTTCGGAGCCATCGAATTTAGTTGGTATTGCCAGAATTCGTCCTTCGGGCGTTCCTGTTGCGTTGGTATAAGCTGTCCTCCGAAGTAATTGCGAAGTGAACCCATTGTTGCATTGAATGTGTATGAGCTGAAAGCGTAAGAAAAGAAATTACTTTTCCGTTCGATCGTTTCGCTGACCCATGCGCGCTTGTGGTAGGCATTGTACTGACGCAGATTAATCCCGATCAGTACGGTGTCCATTTTTATCTGTGGTTCCAGCCACCAGAAGGTTTCTACAATTTCCCGGATGCTGGCTCCATCGTAGGCCATGTTAGCCCAGTTTTCCGTTGGAAAGAACTGGAAAAGTCCGTTTGTTCGCGAGTCACCCAGGGCAATGTTCTTTTTCGGAGCGTGTTCAAAGGCGATCATTTTGTACAGGTGTGGTTCTGTTTCATTCGCAATTTCGGCGCGTAGTGCAGGATCAATAATTCCTGTTCCGTTGAGATAATTGAAGGGATCTGCCACAGCCACTAAAAGCAGGTAGAGCACGAATGGGATGCTGAACAATGATATTTTAAACAGAAAACGCTTCATTCCCGTCAGAATTGAAAATAGATGAATTCCTGTTGCACACCGTTCATGACAAAACAGGCGATGACAACACCGTAATAAAGCGCCCACCGTATAACTTTCGGAACTTTGACGGAGAGCTTAAGTCCGTATTGCTTTTCGCGGTGCAGCCATTCCATGCCGACCATGAAGCAAAGTGCGATGCCAAGCAGGATGATCTGATTTCCGGTATTCATGGCCCAAAGGTCTTTGATCGGCGAATGAAACAGAGAGGAGGAAAAAATTCCACCGATGAATGAATAGGCGTGCTGCATATTGTCGGCCCTGAAGAAGATCCAGGCAAAGGTGGTCAAGCCGAAAGTGACACTGATCCTGGCAAGGTCGGAAAGGGATGGGAGCAGTCGCCCTTCCCCAACTGTATTGGTGTGTTTCCGGTTGTTTTTCAGGAGGAAGAGTGGGAGAAAATAAAGTGCATTGAGGAAGCCCCAGGCGATGAAGGTCCAGTTGGCGCCGTGCCAAAAACCACTGACGACAAACACAATGAAGATGTTCCGAATGGCTTTGCCTGTACCGGTTTTGCTGCCTCCAAGTGGAATGTACACGTAGTCCCTGAACCAGGTGGAGAGGGAGATATGCCAGCGTCGCCAGAATTCGGCAATGTCTCTGGAGAAATAGGGAAAGGCAAAGTTCTGATTGAGTTCGATCCCAAAAAGCTTCGATGTGCCGATTGCAATGTCGGAGTACCCGGAAAAATCGCCGTAGATCTGAAAGGCAAAAAATACGGCACCGATCAACAGCGTACTTCCTTCGTAGTCGCTGTAGTTGTGAAAGATCTCATTGGCAAATACGGCACAGTTGTCGGCGATAACCACTTTTTTGAAGAGACCCCAGATGATCTGTTGCATGCCGTCAACAGCCAGCGAATAGCTGAATGTCCTTTTTTTGAGCAGTTGGGGCAACAGGTGGGAAGCACGTTCGATAGGTCCGGCCACCAACTGCGGGAAGAAACTGACAAAGGCGAAAAAGGCGAGCGGATCTTTGGTGGCTTGCATTCGACCCCGGTAGATATCGATGGTATAGCTGAGGGTTTGAAAAGTGTAGAAACTGATCCCTACCGGAAGTATAATTTCAAGACTTCCAACTTCCATGTGGCCTCCGAAAAGCGTGAAGGCATCGGCAAAGCTCTGCGCGAAAAAGTCGTAGTATTTGAAGAAGAAGAGGAGTCCGAGGTTGGCAGTGAGGCTCGTGATCAGCCAGAGCCGACGATGCTTTCCGTTCTGTTTGTTGAGATTCAATCCGGCGACAAAGTCAATACTGGAACTGAGGAAGATGAGCGTGACAAAACGCCAGTCCCACCATCCGTAAAACAGATAGCTGGCTAAAATAATAAAGCCGTTTTGCAGTTTCAGGTTCCGCTGGAATACAAACCAGTACAGGAAGAAAACGACCGGTAGAAAGAAGGCAAAGTCTACGGAATTAAACAGCATGGTTCATCTCGCCGGCCGAACCGGGAATCTGAACTAAAATAGCCATTCCGACGGACTCGGACAAGTACCCGATACAGGAAAACGGAATGCTTCGCTAATGAACTGTTAATCCGCCATTTCGAGCTTGAACTCGGAAGTCTTATGGAATTTCAGGTCCGGATAATCCTGCTCGGCCATTTGAAGAATGAAGGCTGTTTCGGCAAGGAAAACCAGGTTGTCTTCTTTGTCGTAAGCGATGTAATTGGCCTTTGCCCGCTTGAATTGTTCCAGTTGTGCTTCGTTGTCTGTCGTGATCCAGCAAGCCTTGTAGTAATTCTTCGGAACAAAGCGACATTTTGCGCCGTATTCGTGCTCGAGGCGGTAATTGATTACTTCGAACTGGAGCTGACCGACCGTTCCGACAATTTTACGACTTCCCGGTTGCTGAATGAACAACTGGGCAACTCCTTCGTCCATCAACTGACGGATACCTTTATCCAACTGCTTGGATTTCATTGGGTCAAGGTTCTCGAGTTCCATAAAGATCTCGGGAGAAAAGCTCGGAATTCCCTTGAACATGAACTGATCTCCCTCGTTCAATGTATCACCGATTTTAAAGTTTCCGGAATCATAAAGACCAACAACGTCTCCCGGATATGCTTCGTCAATAACGCTCTTATCCTGGGCCATGAACGACGTGGGGTTCGGAAACTTCAGCTTTTTTCCGATGCGTACATGATTGTAGAAGGTGTTGCGTTCGAATTTTCCGGAAACAATGCGCAAAAAGGCAATGCGGTCACGGTGTTTCGGATCAAGGTTCGCATGGATCTTGAATACGAAGCCTGAGAATTTTTTATCGGTTGGTTCCATGCGGCCGGAGTCGGTGTCACGTCCGCGTGGAGAAGGGGATATCTCACAAAACGTATTCAACAATTCCTGCACTCCGAAGTTGTTCACTGCTGACCCAAAAAAGACCGGAGCCACTTCTCCCGCCAGGTAATCCTCACGATTAAAAGGATCGTAAACACCTTCGATCATCGCGATCTCCTCGCGAAGTTCTGCTGCCGGTTCTTCACCGATGATGCTGTCCAGCTCAGAAGAATCCAGGTCTGAAAAGGATTGAATATCGTCGGAAATTCCTGTTTTGTTCGGAGAGAACAGGTTCAGACTCTTCTTGTAAATGTTGTATACTCCCTTGAAACGATCTCCCATTCCGATCGGCCAGGTAAGCGGGCAGACACGAATATTCAGTTTCGATTCAAGTTCATCGAGCAGATCGAAAGACTCTTTTCCATCACGGTCAAGCTTGTTGATGAAGATGATCACCGGGGTTTTGCGCATACGACAAACCTCCATGAGTCGTTCCGTTTGTTCCTCCACACCGTTTGCCACGTCTATCACCAGGATAACGCTGTCCACAGCTGTAAGCGTGCGGAAAGTATCTTCTGCAAAATCCTTGTGACCCGGTGTATCAAGGATGTTGATCTGTTTTCCTTCGTAATTGAATGCCATCACGGAAGTCGCCACCGAGATACCCCGTTGTTTTTCGATTTCCATGAAGTCGGAAGTGGCAGTCTTCTTGATCTTATTATTCTTTACCGCTCCTGCCGTTTGGATCGCTCCTCCGAAAAGAAGCAGTTTTTCGGTAAGGGTCGTTTTTCCCGCATCAGGGTGCGAAATGATCCCGAAGGTCCGGCGTTTTTCGATCTCTGCGACGTTACTCATGTACGATGTTTTTGGAGTGCAAAGGTATGGAATTGATCGGATTCGGCAGCCGGTTTTTGACTGTGAAGGGATTTTTGACGGGCCACATCAAATCTTCGGAAATTCTTTTTATCGCCCGTCGGGAAAGTCGTATCTTCGGGGAAAAGAAAACCATGCGTTACGTTTACTGTCTGCTACTTCCACTCATTCTGGCTTTTTCATCTACGTTGAATGCACAAACCGTTGAGGTTCTTGTGGAAGAAATTGTGGAACTCAAGCCAGTGGAAATCACCTATATTATTCGTCTCAGCAATCCCTATGAAGACCTGCTTGGCACCTTCGGTGATTTGGAAGAAGAAGGGGACCGTGATATCAAGTTGGATGAGCCGAACATGGAGGATCTGGAGCGCATGCTGGAAAAGAAGAAATACACTTTTGAAAAAATTGACTACAAAGGTTCGTCGTTGCTGGATCTTGGATCGGAAGGTCCTGCGCTGAAGGTGATGCTGAAGAGTGTCGAAGAAATGAAAACGCTTGAGTCCCTGTTCACGGATTATGAGAATGTGGAGAGTTTTATGTCAGATGCTCGTTACGAACCATTGTCCAATTACCATGATACCGTATATCCGAGTTTGCTGAAGGCGGCAGAAGAAAAAGCAACGATCATTGCCACGGCATCAAAGAAGTCACTTGGTTCGATCGTGAGTGTAGAGGAGATCGGAGGATCCAGTGGGGAGATGAATGATCTGTTTTCTATGTACAGCAATATGTTCAGATCGGTTCGGATGGCAGATAAACTGGGGATCGATCGTACAAAGGAGGAGAAGAAGGTACAGCTACGTGTAAAGTTTGAATTGAAGTAAGAAGGGAGAGATCATGGTGCGAAGAGCTTTGTTCATCGCGTGCATATGGATGGCGACCGGTTCTCCGGTCATGGCCCAGCAAAGTCCGCAGTACAGTCAGTATGTGCGGAATCAGTATATGGTGAACCCCGGAGCTGCCGGTGCGGAAGATTACATGTCGCTTACGCTGGGCGGGCGAATGCAGTGGACCGGATTCGAGAATGCCCCGAAAACTTCCTATCTCTATTTTGCGTCACCGGTAAACAAGTTTAGCAAAGGACGCATGAAGCGAACATATGGGAAGCTACTCCGCAATAATAAGCGTGTCAGGCACCCGACAATGCGTATTAACAGTTCAAGTCATGCCTTTGGTGCCCAGTTGCTTGCGGATCAGTACGGTCCCTTCAGGACATTCCGACTTGCCGGAACCTACGCCTATCATTTATCACTTTCGCGTGATTACCGTTTGTCTCTGGGGGTGAACCTGGGACTTTCGAGTCGTTCATTTTTGCAGGACAAGGCACAGGTATTGAGTGTGATGACGAACACCGGTTTTACAGATGCGACTTATGCCACGTACACAAGTAATCAATCGGAGCAGTACACGATGGATCTGGAAGCCGGATTGTATTTTTACGGAAAGGGAATCTTTGCCGGATTTTCAGCGAATCAACTGACCGGTGACCTTGTGAAGTTCGGAAACCGAATGACAAGTTATGACCCGAAGATTCATTACTTCCTGACCGGCGGTTATCGTTTTTCGATTAACAATTCAATGAAGCTGACAACCGCGGCTTTGTTCAAATACCTGCCTCCGGCGCCGCTTTCAATGGAAGCTACCGTACAACTGGATTTTCACGATCAGTTCTGGTGTGGGCTTTCATACCGGCACAAAGATGCAGTTGTCGCAATGTTTGGCTGTGTAATTTCGGAGAAGGTGAGGATCGGATATTCGTTCGACCTGAGTATTTCCAAAATGATCAGATACAACAGCGGTGGTCACGAAGTTGTGATCGGACTGATGTTACGAAAAGACCGCAGGGGTAGCGCGGTGAAGTACTGATTACTTCCGCTTGTAGAGTCCGTCAAAGAGGGTTTTCCAGCTTTTTTTCTCATCAAAACTGCGTTCCCAGTGCTGGCGCACACTTCCGTCGTCGTTGTTTGTCCAGGTGATTCGGTCAATGTACCAGGCTTGTTTTTGTTTGCTGTACAATCGTTCAGTGAACATGATCATTTTTCCTTCTTCCGGCTGTCCGGAAATGGAGAGTGGACCGCCCTGTCCCCCGATCCAAAGCTGATTCCATTTCTCCGTCCCATTGTCGTAAAATGAAAGACTGGTACCATGGTTTCCCTGGCTGCTGGTCCAGTGTTCCTGAATTGCGCAACTGTCACTTACCAGGTGAATAGTATTTGTTCCGACAAGTGTTCCGGCCGGATCGTATACGTTCCAGTCGCCGAGCCAAAAATCAAACTGGCGGTAGTTTTCACTGCAACAATTGCAGTTCTGAGCAACAATTAAAGAAGAGCTGAAAGCAAGAGCAAGAGTGAAGATGTATTTCATACAATTCAGGATTTAAACTGCTCAAAGAAAACTGAAAAAAGTTGCGAAAAATTGTAAAAAACGATCAGCCTGCAAGTTGCCTGCGAAAAACTTTGGGCGAAATACCTGTGATGGTACGAAAATCTTTGATGAAGTGAGCCTGATCATAATACCCCAGCGCGTAGGCTATCTCAGTCAATGAATCCTGCGAATGGTATTGGATGTGTTTTGCCACATGATTGAAACGCACGATCCGGGCATATTCTTTCGGGCTCATGCCTACCTGTTCGGTGAAGCGCTTGCGGATCTGCGCAGCACTTAATCCCGTGCATTCGGTCATGTCCTCCAGCCGTAAGTCTCCGCGCGTGTGTTCGATCAATTGAAGCAGATGGTCAACCGGAGAACTTTCAGGGTTGTTGTAAACGGAAGTAAGAAAGCGGCGTACGATTTTCAAGGAGTCCGCGGTACTTTTTCCGGGGTTCAGTTCGTCAAGAATGGCGACCTGATTACGTGCGTACAGATCTTCAAGGTCCACGATGGAATTCTTGTAGTGATGCAGCGAACCAGGAAGAAAGTTGCGGGCTTCATGGGCTTTGATCCGGACGCTGATCAGGCGGGAGGAGCTGTCTTTCGGGTTGACCACAAAGGATTTGTTGTGCAGCCCGCCGATGAACAGGCGTGGACGTTGCACCCAGTCCTTGCCGTTGGTCAGGTGATCGAATTCTCCCCTTATCTGAAAGATGAACTCGAAATGTCCGTCAGGATGAAGATCTACCGGACCGGAGTGCCGGAAGTCATACAACAGACAACTATCGACAGACGGACTTGCCAATGCATCTGTGCAGTGTTGAATACGTATGTTCCCGGTTTTCAGCTCCATGTGATCAGGATTTTACCGAAAATAACGAAAACCTGCTCTTGAAATCAACAGGATTCCATTACCGGAAAGAGAAAATGATAAACGGTATCAGCCGATCTTTTTAAAGACGTACAGGTAGTTTCCCGGCATTCCCGGAAGAATGCGTTCGAGAAAAGACAGTAACCCGTGAGGAATACGTCTGGCCTGGTAGAGTGAGTGATACTTATTGAAAAACAAGCGGTAGATCGAGTGATGCAGGACGGGCGAGAAGCCGGCTTTTTGTGCAAGACTTTCCAGTTGCTGAGCACTGAATCCCCATGAATCACAACCTTCAGGCGCCGCATAATGGTCTTTCGAAGCAATGTCAAACCAGAGGAAAAGGCCTTCGGATTTAAGTGAAGCATTTACGTGTTTCAATCCTTGAACAATTTGTTCTTCGGTTTTCAAGTGCGAGAAGAGATCGAATGATGAAATCATGTCGAAATGTTCTTCAAATGGCAGGGGGGACAAAATATCGGCCTGTGCAAATGAAAATGTGGGGTACTTCACTTTTGCTCGTTCGATCCGCGTAGAAGAAAGATCCGTTCCGTATAAATTGTTTGCGGAAAAGCCTCGGCCAGCGAAGAAATCAAGCATTTCTCCATTGCCGCAGCCTGCATCAAGTAACCGGAGTTCTTTGCGCTGATCTTCCGTGAAAAGGGCGTCAAGGGCTTTGTCCAATGCCCCGAACAACGCTTTACGGCTGTAGATCCCGATGGGTTGGTCAGGTGCGTAAATCGACGGAACATCTGTTTGCTCCTGATCAAAACGATCCTTAACGACTTCTTTGTAATCTTTCACGGTAAAAATCCTAAAGATACATTATTTGGAAAAGTGAAGATTTCGGGTCCGGAATTCCTATGCATCCAGCAATCCCTGTTCCTTCAGGTAAGTGCCCCACTGTCCTCGCTGGGTGGTGTTCAGTACACGCGGAAACTTGTTCTGCGATCCGAGTTTTCCTTGTTGCTCCATGAAGCCATAGAAGGTGGCTGTAGGAACAACGGTTACTTTCGGATCCTTCAGATTGATCTTTCGTGAACAGCGGTAATCATCATTCAGCTCGTTCAATTTCTCATCGATCCGGCGGATCAACGCGTTTCCGTCAACGGCATCGTCGGAACCGATAAACCAATGGTGATAAAGATCGTTTTCCGTTTGGGCACAAATGGTAAATTCCACGGCCTCGATTCCCTGTGAAGAACACACTTCGTAGATTGCCTGGTTGATGTTGTCCAGCGATAGGTGCTCTCCGCAAAGGCTGAGGTATTGTTTAATTCTACCGGAGATGACAATCTCGCGTTGTTCAATGTCCGTGAAACGCACGAGATCACCGATCAGGTAACGCCATAATCCGGCATTGGTGGTGATCACCAATGCATAGTCGATATCGGGCTGTACCTCGTCGATGGTAAATGCGGTATGCCTGTCGCGCAATTCCCCATTCTCGTCAAAGTAATCCGAGTTGAACGGAATAAATTCGAAGAAGACACCGGCTTCGAGCAACAATTGCATGCCTTTGCGATCCGGACGTCGTTGATAGGCAAAATAACCTTCGGAAGCCAGGTAGGTGTCCATCAGGTGGATCTTTTTACCCAGTACACGGTTCAGTCGCAGCAGGTAAGGTTCCATGAAAACACCGCCGTGTACATACACTTCCAGGTTCGGCCAGAGCTCATGGATGTTTTTGAGCTGGTAGTGTTCTACGATCCTTTCCATCAACAGGATGCACCAGCTCGGAACACCGGCGATGATACTGATATTCCATTCGGGCGCCTTTTCCACCATCATGTCCAGCTTCGTGTTCCAGTCCGAGATGCGTGTGATCTTTCTTCCGGGACGTGTCAACGGGGACATGAGGAAGGAAGCGTATTTTTTCAGGATTCCGCTGAGGTCTCCTTCCAGATAATGCTCCTTTTTTACGAGTTTGGAACTTCCGCCAACAGCCAGGATTTGTCCACTGTAAAAGGCATCAGGCAAATCAAGTTCATGCAGCAAGGCGATGTGATTGATGCTGGACTTTTGAAAAAAGCGGATCATTGAAGGCGTTACAGGTATACGCTTGCTTGGCGAACCTGTTGTTCCCGAAGAAAGGGCATAATGACGGATTTTTCCCGGCCAGGTATGGTCGCGTAAACCGGTCATGGTGTCTTTCAGCCACTCGTTGTAAAAACGTTCATAATCGGTAAGTTCCACATTCGATTGAAAGACCTTTTTGGGGTCTTCGGCAGTCAGTATTTCTTCGAAACCGTGCTGCTTTCCGAATGTGGTTTTGCGTGCCTTCAGAATGATCTTCTCAAGGCTCATTAGCTGGTTGGCAAGGTCCTTACGTTTTTTCAGATTGCGTTTGTACGTAATCGCGTTGGTCCTTTTGAGCAATTTTCCAATAATCGGCATTGGCCATTCAAATTGACGTTGCCAAAAGTAATTTTTTTTGAGCTACGAAGAATTGGAAAAGTGCTAGAAGCTGAATTTGAATGAAGGCTTCACGAGGAACCAGTAATACTCGTCGACTCCGGGGCTGAGACGCCAGACAAAATCCATCCGCGCAAATTTGAAGATGTTCTCCAGTCCGAAACCAACTTCATAGTAAGGCTGTTGGATGCCGGTCATATCGGTAGGGAAAAGGTACTGCTGTTGGTTGTTTTGTTTCGAAATACTTCCGAAAAACGCCTTTCCGAATACGAATGAACGCCATTTGAGCTTGTTCACCAAAGGAACGCGATCGAGGAGCAGTCCATCAAAATGGTGAGAAAATTGGGCCATGATATACTGGTCGGACGCAAATTCCATGAAGCGCATCAGGTTAAAGGCATATGCATCGGCGAGAACCAACTGGTTTCCAAAAGGAACGTCAAGGCTTACGTGGGGAACGGTTCCGAATGTTTTTCCACCTTCAACAGTGTAGGTGAAGTGTCCTAGTTTTCGGGCATTTACTTTTTGCCGGACACTCAGTTTAAGTTTTTGAACATCGTAATCGGAACCGAAAAAGGC
>JBNKYR010000115.1:0-11621 GCA_050300995.1 Crocinitomicaceae bacterium
GTTTCCCTTTCTGCAAGTACAACCTCGTTCACATGTTCGGATGTGGGAGCCAATACGGTAACACTTACAGGAACCGATCCAAGTGGAAACAGTTCATCTTGCACTGCTACGGTAACGGTAGTTGACAGTGTCACTCCGACAGCAGTTTGTCAGAACATCACTGCTTATCTTGACGGATCTGGTAATGCGACAATCACTGCAAGTGATGTGGATGGCGGATCTACTGACAACTGTGGTGTTGCTTCAACTTCAATTAATGTTTCATCATTTACATGTGCAGATGTAGGCTCAAATAACGTGACGCTTACTGTAACAGATGTGAATGGTAATAGTTCATCATGTACAGCGGTTGTTACGATTGCGGATACAACATCGCCAACAGCGGTTTGTCAGAACATCACGGCGTACCTTGACGGAGCAGGCAATGCTACGATCACGGCATCGGACATTGATGGCGGATCAACCGATAACTGTGGAAGCGTAACGCTTTCGGCCAGTCAGACTTCATTTACCTGTGCAGATGCCGGTGCAAATACAGTAACCCTTACAGTGACAGATGGCAGTGGAAACAGTTCATCATGTACAGCTGTTGTCACGGTTGCAGATACGACATCACCAACGGTGGTTTGTCAGAACATTACGGTTTACCTGAATGGATCAGGAACAGCAACGATCACTTCAGGTGCTATCGACGGCGGTTCAACGGACAATTGCTCTGTTTCCCTTTCTGCAAGTACAACCTCGTTCACATGTTCGGATGTGGGAGCCAATACGGTAACACTTACAGGAACCGACCCAAGTGGAAACAGTTCATCTTGCACTGCTACGGTAACGGTAGTTGACAGTGTTACTCCAACGGCAGTTTGCCAGGACATTACGGTATATCTAGATGGAACAGGAAACGCTACGATCACAGCGAGTGATGTGGACGGTGGTTCAAGTGACAACTGTAGCATCGCTGCCTCAACGATTGATGTTGCATCATTCACTTGTGCCGATGTAGGGACCAACATGGTCACATTGACTGTAACGGATCCAAGTGGTAATTCAAGTTCCTGCACGGCAACCGTAACTGTTGCGGACTCGACATCACCAACGGCAGTTTGTCAGAATATCACAGCTTACCTTGACGGATCGGGGAATGCTACGATCACGGCATCAGACATTGATGGAGGCTCAACGGATAACTGTGGAAGCGTAACGCTTTCGGCAAGTCAGACCTCATTTACATGCGCGGATGCCGGTGCAAATACAGTAACCCTGACAGTGACAGATGGCAGTGGAAACACTTCATCATGTACAGCTGTTGTCACGGTTGCAGATACGACATCGCCAACGGCGGTTTGTCAGGACGTAACCATTTATCTTGATGGTTCAGGTAATGCCACAATTACGGCATCGGATATTGATGGCGGATCAACCGATAACTGTGGAAGTGTAACACTTTCAGCCGGTCAGACAACATTTACATGTGCGGATGCCGGTGCAAATAACGTGACCCTCACTGTATCGGACGTAAGCGGTAATACATCGAGTTGTACCGCGGTTGTAACTGTTGTGGATGCGCTTGCACCAACGGCGGTTTGTCAGGATATTACGGTTTACCTGGACGGTTCCGGAAATGCCTCGATCGTTGCTTCGGATATTGATGGCGGAACAACGGACAATTGTGGAACACCGACCCTGACTATTAGCAATGGATCATTCACCTGTGCGGACCTTGGGGCCAATACGGTAACACTTACAGCAACAGATGCCAGCGGCAATACTTCTTCATGTACAGCAACCGTGACGGTTTCCGATTCTACTGCACCAACGGTATTGTGTCAGGATATTACCGTTTACCTTGATGCAACCGGTAACGCAACGATTACAGCGGCTGATATTGATGCCGGTTCAACGGATAACTGTAGCAATGTAACGCTTGGATTATTGGGCGGAGACTTTGATTGTGCAGACCTTGGAATTCCTTCAACGGTTGTTCTGACGGCGACGGATGCATCAGGAAACAGCTCGTCGTGTACGGCTACTGTGACAGTGTTGGATACACTTGTGCCTGTTCTCGGAGCTTGTCCGGCTGATATTACTGTTCCGGCCAATCAGGCAGGATGTACGGCATTGGTTAACTGGACTGCGCCTTCGGTATCTGATAACTGTACCGTATCATTGACTTCAACAAGTAATTCAGGAGACCTCTTCCCTGTTGGGGTTACGACAGTAACGTATACAGCCACCGATTGGGGCGGAAATTCGGTTTCTTGTAGCTTCAATGTAACAGTAACTTCAGACCTTGCGGTTTCTGCTTCGGGTACGGATGTACTCTGTAACGGAGATAGCACAGGAGTTGGAACGGCCGTCGGATCGGGAGGAGTGATGCCTTACTCGTATGTATGGAGTACCGGTGAAACAGGGGATGTGGAAAACACCCTCGCGGCTGGAATACACTATGTAACATTGACGGACGGTGTAGGGTGTACTGCAACGGATTCGGTTGTCATCAATGAACCTCCTGCATTGATGCTTTCCGCAAGCGTTCAGGATGAAATGACGGGAGCGGATGGAAGCATTGACCTTACCGTAACAGGGGGAGCGATGGGCCCATATCAGTTCGATTGGAGCAACAATGCCACTACGGAAGACATCAGCGGACTGGTGGGTAACATGAACTATACAGTTGTCGTTACCGACATCAACGGATGTAGTGAATCACTTACTGTGTTTGTCGATTCTCATGTTGGTCTCGATGAAACAGTAACCGATCATACATTGGATATGATCATCTTCCCGAACCCAACAAAGGATGGTAAATTCGGAGTACGCCTCGATGGAGCCTGGGTGGGTAAAGTAAGAGTTGAATTGACGGATGCACGAGGAAGACTTGTGTTCGTAGCGGATACTTACGACAAGTTCGTACAGTTTAATCTTGAGGAACTGGAGCACGGAACATACTTCGTGCGAGCAACCGATGAAGTGGAACAAGTATTGATTCGCCGGGTTATTACGGTGAATGATTAACGGACTCTGAGATATGTGGAAACGCCCTTTGGTAACGAAGGGCGTTTTTTTGTGTCTTGCTTATTCATAATATTTTAATGTGTCTCCCGTTTTTAGTACAATGGATTTGGCACGCGCTTTGCAAATCGTACACTACCTCAAAAGAAAACAGTATGAAAAAGCTTTTGTATTTCGTTGCATTGTCCGGTCTCTTTTTCTTCACGACAAGTTCGGATGTACGTTATCCTTCAGTGAGGAATACCGCCTTTCAGGTTGGTGAAACGTTACGATACCGGGTTACTTATGGATTCATGGATGCCGGTGAGGCAATCATGGAAGTAAAATCTACCTCTAAAAAGGGAGGAAACCGATCACTCTATCACGTGGTAGGTACAGGACGAACGCTTGGTGGTTTCAACGCCTTCTATAAAGTCCGGGATGTGTATGAGAGCTACATTGACCGGGAGTCGATCATGCCATGGTACTTCAAGCGCGATGTGAACGAAGGTGGTTATACGATTAACCAGGATTATACGTTCAAGCAAAACGAATTTAAGGTCTATAACGGCGAAAAACACTTTCAGACGCCTATGGGGGTCCAGGACATGGTTTCGTCGTTCTACAAAGCCCGTACGCTTGATTTTCGAGGGTTGAAACCAGGAAAGATCTTTTCATTCCCATGCTTTATGGATGATGAGATTTACCAGTTGAAGATCAAATATGTGGGCGATGAGATCGTTAGAGTAAGAAAGGGCAAGTTTAAATGCCACAAATTTGTTCCGGTTGTACAGACGGGCCGTTACTTCGAAAACGAAGAGGATGTCCAGTTCTGGGTAACTGCCGATGAGAATAAAATACCTTTACTTGTAAAGGCAAAGATACCAGTGGGAACGGTGAAGATGCACCTTGTAGAGTGGAATGGTTTGAAGAATGAGTTGAGCAGCAAAGTGCATTGAAGCTGACCGCTGAAAAAGGAAGGGGGTCTGTCCATAGGACAGGCCTCTTTTTTTGAAGGTAAAATGCTTTAATCGTTCAGTTTGAGGACTGCAAGGAAGGCTTCCTGTGGAATTTCTACCTTTCCAACCTGTCGCATACGTTTTTTTCCGGCTTTTTGTTTTTCCAGGAGTTTACGTTTACGTGTGATGTCTCCTCCGTAACATTTAGCTGTTACGTCTTTACGAAGTGCTTTGATCGTTTCACGGGCAATTACCTTTGCTCCGATAGCCGCCTGAATAGGAATTTCAAATTGCTGGCGTGGGATCAGCTCTTTCAGTTTGAGACAGATCTTCTTTCCGAGATCAAAGGCATTGCTTCGGTGCACCAATGCAGAAAGTGCATCTACCTGTTCGCCATTGAGCAGAAGATCGAGTTTAATCAGATCTGATTTTTTGTAGCCTACCGGGTGGTAATCGAATGAGGCATATCCGCGAGAAACACTTTTCAGTCGATCGTAGAAGTCAAAAACGATTTCCCCCATCGGCATTTCGAAGGTGATCTCCACACGATCTTGTGTGAGGTAGACCTGGTTGGTCAGCTCGCCACGTTTTTCAATGCAGAGTGTCATAATCTGACCGACATAATCGGATTTGGTGATTACCTGTGCCCGAATAAACGGCTCTTCAATGAATTCGATAGCTGCCGGGTCTGGAAGTTCGGAAGGGTTGTTCACCACGAGGGCGGTTTCCGGATCTTTTCGCAGGTAAGCACGGTAGGATACGTTCGGAACTGTGGTAATCACGGTCATCCCGAACTCACGCTCCAAACGTTCCTGGATGATCTCCATGTGAAGCATTCCAAGGAAGCCGCAACGGAAACCAAAACCAAGTGCAGCCGATGATTCCGGCTCGAAGACCAGAGAAGAGTCGTTCAACTGCAGTTTCTCCATGGAATAGCGCAATTCCTCGTAATCTTCCGTATCAACCGGGTAAATACCGGAGAAGACCATCGGTTTTACGTCTTCAAATCCTTTGATTGCTTCCTTGCAAGGGTTTTCAACGTTGGTAATCGTATCCCCAACTTTTACTTCGGAGGCACGTTTGATTCCTGAAATAATATAGCCAACATCACCTGCTCTTACTTCTTTGCGCGGTGACAGGTCCATTTTGAGGATACCGATCTCGTCGGCATCATATACTTTTCCGGTGTTGAAGAATTTGACGCGATCTCCTTTGCGGATGACTCCGTTCCGGACACGGAAATAAGCAATAATTCCCCTGAACGGATTGAATACCGAATCAAAGATCATCGCTTGCAGAGGCCCGTTTTCATCTCCTTTCGGAGCAGGAATCCGATTAATCACGGCGTCCAGAATCTTATCCACTCCCAGGCCGGTTTTTCCGGAAGCCGGAATTACATCTTCGGGATCGCAGCCAATGAGATCAACGATCTGATCGGTCACTTCTTCCGGCATCGCTCCGGGAAGGTCCATTTTGTTCAGGATCGGAATGATCTCCAGGTCGTGTTCGAGTGCCAGATAAAGATTGGAAATGGTTTGCGCTTCAATTCCCTGCGAAGCATCCACAATAAGCAAAGCTCCTTCGCAGGCTGCAATTGATCGGGAAACCTCATACGAAAAATCGACGTGTCCCGGAGTGTCAATCAGGTTAAGAACATAAGCTTCACCCTCATGCACATAATCCATTTGGATTGCATGACTTTTGATGGTGATTCCACGCTCACGTTCCAGATCCATGTCATCCAGGGCCTGGTCCTGCATCTCACGATCCGAAATCGTACCGGTAGTCTGCAACAATCGATCGGCAAGGGTACTCTTACCATGGTCGATGTGCGCAATAATGCAAAAATTTCGAATGTTCTTCATAACTCTTTATCCCCACTCCGGAATAGCGCACAAAAGTAAGGCAAAATAATGAGATTTATTACGGGGTACATGCATAAAACATGAACGGGAAAGACTGGCATCTTTCCCGTTCAAAACCTAAACTACTACTACTTATGAAAACTAACTTCTACTTAGCTGATTTTAGTACTTTCAAATTGTGTGCCAATTTTCAGAACTTCCTCAACTGGTATTGTCTATTTTATTAAACGGAGAGCACTTCCGAATATTTCATAGGAATGGATATTTTAACAAATTTTTTCATTTGATTATCAGTTACATGGCCCACAGAAATCTTATGCGCACATATTTAAATGGCTGATAAACAGTTTGCTGGGGGCCTCAGGAAAGAGTTAGGCGTGCACAGTAAAAAATGAATTTATTTCATGGATCGTGATCCCGGAAGCGGAGAAAAATGATCAACGATTTTTTTTGAGGGCAATGACATTCCTGCGGTGTACATGACAATACTGACAGCCTCCGATAACAAAGTGGCAGTTGTGCCATTGTGTAAATGCTTCGTTTCTAAATACAAATGGAATACCTACGGATAATTTGGGAATTATGTACATTCGTGTATGCAAGTCCTACAATGGTTGAATCGACCGGTGAAACCCCAATTGCTCGGATTCTTCCGAATTTGTTTCGGCTTGATCATGCTTTGGGATTTAAAACGAATCCACGACATCGACCTCGTGAGTTCGTTTTACGTACACGACATTGTATTTCCCTATGAATTCCTGAACCTCCCGCTGCCATCTCAAGGGGCGATGAACATGCTGATGGGAGTTCTTTTCATTAGTGCTGTCCTGATCACCCTTGGCGTATTTTACCGATATGCAATGGCGATCTTCGCTCTGGGGTTTTCTTATTTCTTTTTTCTGGATCAGGTACTGTACAACAACCACTTGTACATGATCAGCCTGTTGAGTTTCATGATGATCTTCATGCCAGCGGATGCGGCATTTAGTCTGTCGAAAAAAAGGCGACGTCTGACAGTTCCGCAATGGCCGTATCGTTTGCTGCAGTTTCAGGTAATTGTGGTTTATTTTTTCGGGGGTATTGTGAAGCTTAATCCCTACTGGCTGGATTTTCATCCGGTAGAGGAGTTGTTGCAGGCAGCTGCGAACAGGACCGGAAGTGATTTCCTTTTGTCGGACAGCGTGAAATATCTTTTTACCTACGGAGGAATTGCATTTGACCTGCTCATAGGTCCATTGCTACTGATCCGGAAGACGCGACCCTATGCGATTGTACTGGCAATCTTCTTTAACCTGACGAACAGCGTCGTATTTAACGACATATTCATTTTTCCGTTCTTCATGATCTGTGCCTTGTCTTTATTTGCAGATCCTGAATGGGCTTATGGGAAGTTGCAAAAATGGAAGCTACTGGCCACTCCGCCGAAGGAAGAAGGAAGGAAAATGGGAAAGGCCGGAATGCTGATCCTCGGCGCGTATGTTTTGCTTCAATTGGGACTTCCATTGCGTCATTATTTCATTCCGGGGTACACTGACTGGACTGGTGAGGGGCAACGGTTTTCATGGCGGATGAAAATCCAGCATCGAAAAGTGGAGGAATTGGTTTTTGCGATCATGGATGAGGATACCAAGACGATTCATGAAGTGGATCCTGCGAAATATCTTTTCCCTGATGAAATTCAGCAGATGTGCAATTCGCCTCAGATGATCCTTCAGTTTGCGAATTACCTTCACGATGAAGTGGCGGTGAAAAACGGGATTCACAATTCTATGGTCAAGTGCAAAGTGAAAGTTGCATTTAATGGGAAACCTGCTGCCTACATTTTCGAGCCTACGATGGACCTTATAGAAGCATCGCATTCCGGTAAACCGGTGCGTTCCTATATTGAGCCGGAACCCAAATAAAAAAGCCGGACAAATGCCCGGCTTCTCCTGAAAGAATCAGTTTATCTTAGTGCACGTATACTTTGTGCGAGATCTGCTCAGCGTTTGCATTTACATTGATCATGTAAATTCCTGAATTCATGTTGTTGTATGAAACGGTAGTATTCAGGTCTGCGATCGAAATCTTCTGAACTTCACGTCCCTGCATATCTACTACGGAAATTTCTCCACCAATCAGGTCCGGTGTTACATTGATCATTGCTTCTTCCGGCATTGTTTTCACTGTTACTTTCTGATCGATGCTAACATCATCCAGGCCAACAGTCTGTCCGGCGTACAGCGGCAGATCAGGAACCGCATTGTATGCATAATCCTTGATCGTGATCTGATCGTAAGTACCTGCGGCATCCAAACGTACCCAACCATAGTGGTTGTTTCCGCCAATATCAAAGCGAACTCCGATGTATTTATCTGTTTGTCCTGCAAAGTATCCCGGATACTGTGTAATGGTAGTAGAGTAAAGACCTGTTACCACTGCGGTTACTTTGGAAGCCAGGATACCATCGCTGAGGAAGTTTCCACCACTGTCTACAAGGTTGGAACTCATCAGCATAGAAGCAATATTCATACTTGCCTGAGAGCTTACACTTCCCATGATTCCGCCTCCATTCGGAGCAGAAACACTTCCTCCGAATCCGGAGTACTGAAAGTTAACCAATCCTCCGTACGCTGTTCCGGAACCACTAAAGCTTCCAACACGGAATGCCAGATCAGTTACCGAATTGCCATCCATGTCCAGAAGGAGTGAGTCTCCGAGATTCAGCACGACATCCGGATTGATATCCACATACTGAATTTGAGCATTTACGGCTCCACCCGTAATAAATGCACCGGCCAAAGCCGCATATTTTTTGAGATTCTTCTTGTCCTTAGTAGAGTTACTCATAGTGATTGATGTGTTAATTGTGCCCCTAAAGTACGAAATCTGTAATAATCAACAAACTATTTAACTTTCTGATCGATTTCGGTACAAGGACGGGTCAACTACGGAAGCCATCGATTCCACATCCAGGTCCTTTCCAAGGAAATTACTGATGCGTTCTGCCTGGCTCAACGGGTCTTCGATCACGGCACTGTACTCCACTTTTAACAAGTCGATCTGGGGCTGGGCCTCGATCCAGATGTCTGCCTTTTCCTGCTGTTTACGAAAGGCCGTGAACAGCGGGAGGGGAAGTGTATCAGGACGTACGGGTTTTCCCAGCATTTTCTGTTGGGAGGTAATCACCTCGCTTAGGTCACGTTCCATCATGATGATCTTGTAGTGGAAGTTTACCGGCAGGTAATTCAACAAGGGAGTTACGATCTTCACTGCTTTCCCGCTGGCATCTTTTACCCAACTCTGGTCCTGATGAAGCCGTTTGACTTTCTCCAGTTCGAGATATCCTTTAGGATTGTTGGTATCCGCTTCGCGTTGTTCATCTGTCATGACTTCCAAACCACCGCGCTCCAGCATTTGCATCATCATGGATGTTCCCGAACGCGGAAGTCCGGATACTACGACAATTTCACCGCTGATATTCTCATTGATGAACTTGCGGTGTTCGGCGGCTTTTTCCGGTTGATTCAAATGGTCGCGATAAATGACTTCCAACCATTCATGGGCTTTTTTCATTCCGGGAGAAAGGCGTACAGTCACCTCAAAGGAGGTGGCGGCTTCTTCGTAGAGTTCCTGACGCATGAGTGCCTCCCCGAGGTGATAATGGGCCACCGGGAAGTAAAAATTCAATTCCACTGCCCGCAGCAATTCATCTTCGGCCTGTTCGTATTGTTTCTGACGCAACATGCACAAGCCAAGTCCATGGTGTGCACTAGCATTTAATTCGTCGATGGAAAGTGCTTTGATGTACATTTCAGCAGCCTTCGCATAGTGCTTTCTACTCAAGTGGATCTGTGCAATGGAAAGACATACTTCAAAGTTGTATGGAACGCGTTCCAGCACTTTTGAAAGCAACGGCAATGCCCTTGCACCCTGATTCATGGCCAGATACATCAGCCCCTCAACGTATTCGAGGTACATCGGTTCTTCCATTTCTTTGTTGGCGAAGGGGTCATTCTGATTTTTTTCAAGTGCCTTGTTTCTGGCCTCTTCAAATTCTTTGCGGTTGAGTTCCTTTAATTCTTCGATGAGTGCTTCGCACTTTCTGAATTGACCTGTTTTCAGGTATGCGGCAGCGAGTCGTTTGCCGTAACGTGCAATGCCTGTTTCATCGAAAATGGTCTTCAGGATTCTGATCCCTTCATCATATTTCTTTCCGTCGATGTAGTTGCGGGCAAGGTAATACTGACTTTCCCATTTGGCCTTCTCGACCTGCTCGAGTTTATTATCATCAATGGCTTCGATGTAACCGAGTTCCACCAATTGCTGAAGTGCCTCACGTGCCGCCCAGGGGTCTTCGCGTTGAGCACCATGGTGCATCCCGTCTCTTCCCGGAACAGATTCCCAACTGTCAATGTATTCCGGTGCCAGTGGAGGATCAAAGCAGCTTTCCAGCACTTTCCCTTCCATGTCCTTCCCAACAGGTAAACCGAAGTATGTTAAAAGGGTTGGTGTGATGTCAATGACACTTGCGCCGCTGACAAATCCGTTTTTCCGGATACCGGGCCCTTTGGCGACAAAGATGCCGTAAGGACTGTGCTCGTAAGCCGGACCGGAAGGTTCTTTCGGAATTACGAGTGGTCGCAGGTGATCCGAGTGGAAGCCATGATCCGACAGAAGAAATATGGTGGTGTCTTCATCAACGAGGTCGAGAATACGCTCCAGCATCATATCGTGAAAACGGTATCCGGCTTCGACAATTCCCTTGAAATCCTCGTATTCCTTTTTGTCGAATTGCGGTCGGTACGGTGGATGGTACTTCATGGCAAGGTGCGAAAAATGGTCGATCGCATCGTGATAAATGGCCATAAAATCCCAGTCTGTTGTACGAAGCAAGCGTGTGGAAGCAGCATGAATTGACGCCGCATGCGCCAGCACTTTTACGCAGGAACCTACGCGTTTATGCTTGCGAAGTTCTTTATCAGTTTCCAGGTTGGGGATGAAAGGCATGATCATGGAAAGTGTGATCTCATGCGGGTGCACGCGCAGCGCTTTCAGTTCTTCTGCCATGCTTTCAGGATGCACGGTCCCGGCCGGCATATCCCAGTTTTCCATTTTAGTGTTGGCGCCCTGGTACAGATTCGAAACCATGACACCGTTGATAGGCTCTGCCGGATTACTCGGCCACCAGCCAACAACGTTGCTCTTATAGCCTTCCTGATTCAGGATGTTCCAGATTGCTTTGACCTTTCGACCGGTTGAAGTAACGGGTCGGAGAGCTTCGCCGTCCGGCGTCGGTTCAATGAAGCCGGTGATGCCATGTTTGTCCGCTCGCATCCCGGTAGCGATACTTGTCCAGAGCATAGGTGAAAGCGGAGGATCCAGGGTTTTGATCCTGCCGTGAACACCTTCGTCCATCAGACGTTTGAGTGCGGGCATTTTACCCTGTTGGATCAACGGTGTAATCACTTTCCAGTCGGCGGCATCCCATCCGATGACCAGGACTTTATTCTTTCTCTTTTCCTTTGTCATCTTTTTTCTCCTTTTTTGCTTTCTCAGCTGCTTTTCGGACTTCACGCCATTTTTCCAGGCCGATATCTCCCAATGCCAGTAATCCGAGTGAACCTCCGGCAGTGATCTTATACTCGTTCTTATCCGTCATGATTTCATGAAATTTGAGTAGCGAAGATACAATATTCCGCCTGCAATTGGGGTTCCCTGTATATCAGATCGGGAAGCATTTCGTCGCGTAAGCTCCACGGACCCAAATGTTGCATGAAGCGGAATTCAAAGAGGTATTCAAAATGCTGAATCCAGATGTTGTTAG
>JBNKYR010000116.1:0-11614 GCA_050300995.1 Crocinitomicaceae bacterium
CATCGCATTTTGCCTGAGCCTGTTGCTTGGCACCGGGTTCGCCCAGGGGAACTACAAACTTGCTGTCCTGAAGTACAACGGCGGCGGAGATTATTATGCCAACCCGACTGCACTTCCGAACCTGATCAAATTCTGCAACAGCAACCTTGGCACCTCCATTTCGAAAGATGTACCTTACGTGGAAGTGGGCAGCCCTGATCTGTTTCTGTATCCGATGGTACACATGACGGGACACGGAAACGTGGTGTTTTCCGCTTCCGAAGTGGAAAACCTGCGCACATACCTCCTTGGTGGCGGCTTCCTCCACATCGACGACAACTACGGAATGGACGAATTCATCCGGGTGGAGCTAAAAAAGGTGTTTCCGAACAACGAACTGGTCGAATTGCCGTTCGATCATGAGATTTTTCATCAGAAATTTGATTTCAACGGCCTGCCCAAAATCCATGAGCACGATGGAAAACGACCGCAGGCTTTCGGAATTATTGTCGACGGGCGCCTGGTTTGTCTCTACACGTATGAAACAGACCTCAGTGATGGATGGGAAAACCAGGAGGTCCACAATGATTCGCCCGATAGACGTGAGCAGGCCTTGCGCATGGGGGCGAATATCCTGATGTATGCTTTTATGCAATAACAACATCATGAACCGAACCGCACTCCTCTCCGCACTCACCTTCCTCTTCTTTCTTCTTTCCATGCCACTGATGGCGCAATCGGAAGACGACATTACAGAACTTCAGAAAGCAGTTCGTGCACATAACCTGGCAAAAGTCAAGCAACTGGTAAGCGACGGAGCCGACCTCGAAACGGAAAACCGCTGGGGAAGAACGGCCCTGGATATTGCCATTGAAACGGATCAACTGGAAACCGTTCGCTACCTGTTGTCAAAGGGAGCCAAAGGACGTTCAGGTGTGCAGGCCGCCGCCGAAAACAACAACCTCGCCATGGTACGTCTGTTGATCGAACACGATTTTACGCTGGGTTACGCCCTGGTGTATGCCGCCGAAAACAACAACATGGAAATGGTCAAGGTGCTCGTGAACGCCGGTTCCGAGATCAACCTCAGCCAAAAACGCAAATCCGGTCTGTTCAAAAAATACTATGTCTCTCCGATCGAAATGGCGGTAGACAACAACAACATTCAGATGGTCGGCTACCTGCTCGACCACGGTGCATCCCTCAGTGAAGCCATTGAAGTGGCGTTCTCCGGATCAAAGGAAAGCATCATCCGGGCACTCATTGACCGGAGCGGCGATTACGCTTCCTTTCTTAAACCGGCCTTTGAAAGAGGAAACCGAAACATCATCGACTACCTCGCTTCGAAGGGTGCCGACATGCACGTCAATGATGAAGAAGGAAATTCGCTCCTGCACACGGTTTGTGCAGCCGGAAATTATGACCTCGCTCTCTATTGTGTCGAACAGCAAAAACTGTCCGTAAATGCGGTAAATCACAAAAACGAAACGCCGCTCATGTTTGCCGTAGGAGCCAACAACATCCAACTGGTTTCATGGCTGATCCAGCAAGGCGCAGACGTCAATGCAAAGAACAACCTCCGCGAGAATGCCCTGTTTTATGTCGGTCCCGAATCCGGTCTGGACATGTTCGAATTGCTGACAGGCAACGGAGCCGATATTTCGCTGAAATCCATGAACAATACAACTTTGCTGATCAACTCTGCAAAGAACAAGAGCTTTGAAATAACGCGTTTTCTGCTCGAAAACGGAGCGGATGTCAATGCCACAGACGATACCGGGCATACGGCTTTTCAATACGTCATCTCTCCCTGGGAGCGCAACGACGTGCTCACAAAACTCTTCCTGGAGCGCGGTGCAGACATCAATACACGTGATGCCGCCGACGGAAAATCCATGATGTACTACGCTATCGCTAGTGAACGGATTGCTCGCGTTAAAGAACTCCATGCTATGGGTGCTTCGGTAGATGTGCTGGACAATCGTGGAAAACGTCCTCGTATAGACGATAAGGAAATCATCATGTACCTTGTGGAAAATGGAGCCAATATCAACGCCACGGACAGTCGCGACGATTCCTACCTCTGCGTGGCCATTGATGAAAACGATCTTGAACTCGCACATTTTCTGGTCGACAAAGGCATTGACGTGAACCAGAATTGCTACTTCACCGAACCGGCGCTCGTACGAGCGATTGAAGACGACAACCTTGTACTGGTGCAGTTCCTTGTGGACAACGGCGCAGATGTAAACGCAGTCGGTTATTTCAATAAATCCATGATCCAGTACGCGCGCGACAAAGGCAATCAGGAGATCATCAACTACCTCGAAGGTCAGGGTGCAATGACCAAAGAAGACCGCAATGAATTGTTCCGTAGATCAATGGAAATGGAGCGCAACATGCGCTCAGCGATGAACTCAGGCAACGAAGAACAACTGGCCGTCTACCTCAAATCCTGCGATGGACTCGTGATCCAGAAACGCGTTGTGGAAGAAGTGGCGGTTTTTGCCGCGGAAGAAGGAAACCCGGTGCTGGTAGAACTCCTGCTGACCAAAATGGGGCTCGACATCAATGAGCAGATCAACAGCAGCAATCAGAATATGTTGATGATTGCCACGATCCACGACGAAACGAGCCTGGTGAGCTTCCTGATCCATAAAGGCTGCAACCTGCAGATGTACGACGCACAGGGTAAACAGGCACACGAATATGCCTCGGGCAAGGCGATGAAGAAGATCTACAAGGATTCAGGACTGTAAGGGGCACCCAACAAAAAAAGCTGCCTCAAAAAGACAGCCCCATTCGTATTATTTCGTGGATTGCTTATTTCCGTATCACTTCCCGGTTGAAGCAATGGGTGAGGAAATTGGCATTTACCTCAGGATCCGCAACCAACACAATCGAAGTGTGAATCCATCGGTTTCACCCCGTTCAGCTTCATTTCCAGATTATGGATCTTGTCTTTGATGTCCATGTCCTGAAACATATCTCCGGTAAGTTGTCCCTGTAATTCTTCGAGTTCTGCCTGTAGTTGTTCCTTATCCATCGTCTGCATTTTTAGTGTTCTACAAATAAAGCGGAAAAAGCCTGTTCTCCTGAAGATGAAAGTGTTGGCTTTTACACAAAGTTTTCAACGATGCGTGTTTTTCCCTTCATATACAACCAACTGCTGTTCCTTTGCGTCTGACGAGTAAGTTAATTTTATATATTGCATACATTAACTTAATGTTAATTACTACTTGATCGAATGCGAACAGCTTCACTAATTGCTTTTATTGCCTGTGCCTTTAGTTATGTCAACGCTCAATACTGTACCAGTGGCGGGCCATCACAAACGATCGACTCAAACGTGGAATCCGTAAGCATGACGGGGTCTTCAGGCGCAATCAACTACACCGGATGTCCCGGCATGGCGGGCGTACAGCTTTCATCGGAAACCTGTGCGATTTCTGCCGGAAACTCGTTTACACTAAACGTACAGTTCGGAACCTGCGGCGGAAACTATGCCGGAGCGGGACAGGTCTGGATCGACTACAATCAGAACCTTGTATTTGAACAATCGGAAACCGTCGGAACCTGGAGCGGAACCCCTCCAACCGCCCTGAGTGTTTTCAATTTCACGGTTCCGCTGACCGCTCTGCAAGGCAGCACCCGTATGCGTGTCATGCAGCACGAGGCAGGAAGCCTTCCGCTTGATCCGTGCGCAGCTTACGCCTGGGGATCGGTAACAGACTTTGTGATCACCATTGCGTCCGGAGTGGATTGCTCTTCGTATTCCGGAGACGATATGGCAGATGCTATTGCCGTGAATACACTTCCCTACACAGATAACCACTCGAACAGTGTCTGCTATTCCAACCAAAATCCAATCTACGCTTCACCCGATGTTTTTTACAAGGTAGCTGTTGATCCTGCCAGCCCTTTTATCACCGCTTCCCTGTGCGGCTCCAGCTTCGATACCTACATCACAGCGATGGAACCCAACGGCACGGTAATAACGGGGAACGATGACGATGACGTATGCGGTCCTCAATCCGAGATCACTTTCAATACCGGCGGATTGCCGTACGTGTACATCATTGTGGAAGGCTGGGGAAATTTAACAGGTGATTACACCCTCAACATCAGTAATCAGGCCCTCGGCACAAAAGAACTCGCAGGTGATGACCTGATCCTGACTCCCAATCCCGCCGGAACCTGGTTCGCTATGAATAACCAGACTTCCGGAAAAGTGGAGATCCGGGATACGCGGGGACACCTTGTTCAGACTTCGGAACTGAAGCCCGGCATGTCCGTTGCCATTGACGAGCTTGCCAACGGGGTCTATTTTGTAACCTTCACAACGAACGATCATTTTGTGACAAAAAAACTTCTGAAACGCTTATGAAATCATTTTTACTTCTAACGTTTATCTGTTTAACGACCGGTAACCTGCTGGCCTTCGACTGGGAACAAAGAGCCGATTTCGGCGGTTCGGCCCGTCACCGGACGACCATGCTGGCAATCGGGAACAAAGTGTACCTCGGTCTCGGGCACTACAACGGTGCCGGTCCGAATATTCTCTTCGATGACTGGTGGGAATATGATCCGGCTACCAATGCCTGGACGCAAAAGGCCAATTACCTCGGAGGCCTCATGTACCATGCTTCGGGCTTCGCGATCGACGGGATCGGGTATGTCGGAACCGGACGAAATATTTCGGCAGCGGTGGTCAACACTTTTTTCAGCTATGATCCGACCACCAATACCTGGGAACAGAAAGCCAATTTCCCGGGAGCCGGACGGCGTGGAGGTGTTGGTTTTGCCATTGACGGTTACGGATATATCGGTACGGGAAGTTACTATTCGGATTTCTACAAATACGATCCGTCCACGGATACCTGGACTACAGTAGCCGCTCTTCCAACTTCCGGAAGAATCTCTGCAGTTGGATTCGCACTGAATGGATACGGCTACGTTGGAACAGGAAGCACTGCCGGTGCCCAAAAAGACTTTTGGCGCTATGATCCCGCATTGGACCAGTGGCAACAAATGGCTGACGTCGGAACGATTCCGCGACAGGAAGCTTCCGGATTCGCTGTCATGGGGAAAGGATATATTCTGACTGGCGATAATTATTCCAGCGGTGACAACTACGGTGATATGTGGGAATACAATCCGGTCACGGACACCTGGACACAGATGGAAGATTTTCCGGGAACCGCACGACGTTATTTATCCTGTACCACATTGGGCAACGTAGCCTATGCCGGACTTGGAACGAACGGTACGAACTTCAAGGATTTCTGGGTGTATGATCCGGTGGCTTCGCTCATCGAGAACAACCTGGACAAGATCCATGTTACTCCTTACCCGAACCCGGCAACAGATGTGCTGAATTTCCGCATTGATGGGTTGGACAACATTCCGCTGGAAGATCTTCGCATTGAGATCACTGATCTTTACGGTCGTGTGGTGCTCACGGAAGCCCTTTCTTCCGGAATGACGAATATCTCCACGGGACACCTCGCAGCAGGCAACTATCTCTACAGCCTCGTGTACAAAAAAGAAATGCTTCGAACAGGAAAAATCATGCTCCGATAAATGCAATCTGCTATGATGAACACATCTAAACTTACTACGCTCATCTTGCTTTTGCTCTTCGTTCAACCGGCGATGAGTCAGACAGAAAACTACTGGACAAAAAAATCGGATTACGGAGGTCTGAAACGTGAACGTGCCGTGGCCTTTACCCTCTTCAACAAAGCGTACGTGGGCACCGGCGTGGACACCAATGAAATGGTTCACAGCGATTTCTGGTGTTATAATTCCCAACTGGATACCTGGACACAGGTGGCCAATCTACCGGGGGTTGCCCGTCGAAATGCCGTTGCTTTTTCCGTAAATGGACGAGGATACGTGGGCGCAGGGTTCAGTCATGCCGAATCCCTGATGGGAGTGGCACTTTCCGACTTCTGGGAATACGATGCCACTGCGAACTCCTGGACACAAAAGGCGAGTTATCCCTATGCCATGTATTTTGCTACCGCTTTTGCCATCAATGGTAAAGGCTATGTGTGCGGAGGCAAGCGCGGTCCCAACTATTACAGCAGTGATCTCTACGAGTACAATCCGATAACAGACAGCTGGCAGAGTCTTGCCTCCTTCCCGGGCGGCGTTCGCTATCAGTTGAGCAGCTTTGTGATTGAAAACTCGGGTTACGTCGGACTTGGAACCGATCAGGACATGTACCGCAACGATTTCTGGGAATACAAACCTTCACAGAATCAGTGGACGCAGAAAGCCGACCTCCCGGCCAGTGAGCGCTCCAGTTCGCATACCTTTACCCTGGGCAACCGTGGATTTGTTTGCATGGGAACCAATGGCGGATTCCTTGACGATCTCTGGGAATACAACCCGTATAACAATTCATGGTCGGTGCGCGCCAACTACGGTGGTTCCAAACGAAAAGGCGGTGTGGCATTCTCCCTCTACGGTCGAGGGTATGTCGGTACCGGAAAAGGAAACTCCGGTAAAAAATCGAGTTTCTGGGAATATACGCCCGGAGCATGGGTTGGCATGAAAGAAGCTTCCCTCGCCGACATCCGTGTATACCCGAATCCTGCGCAGGAAAGTGTTCACTTCAGCACGACCTCGGATGCCATTGACCGACTGGAGATCTGTACGCTGCAAGGCAAAGAAGTACTCTCCAGCGAAATGACACAGACGCTGGATATCGGTCAGCTTGCTTCCGGAACATACCTGGTCCTTGCGAAGGATGCTTCAGGACAAATCATTGGAAACGAAAAACTCATTGTACGATAGTATGAAATACCTGCTTACACTTATCGCACTTGGAAGTCTGCATGCATTCTCACAGTCGCAGAATGTCTGGGTCATCAAAGATTCCGTAAACGGTAATCCACGCTCAGTGGCTGCCTCTTTTGTACTCGAAGGAGAAGGCTACGCCATCTGTGGGCTTGACCTGGACGGATTCCGTCGTAAACTGTATTCATACACTTTCTGGCAGGACGACTGGGATGATGAAGGATCGCTCGGAGGTGAAAACGGTGACGGATTGCAACGTGGATCGGCCTCTGCTTTTGCCATCAATGAAAAAGGCTACGTGTGCCTCGGGCAGGGAGATACCAATCCTTTTTTCGGAGACCTCTGGGAATACGACCCGGTAACCAAAGCATGGACACAGAAAGCCAACTTCATGGGATCACCGCGTCGTCAGGCCGTTGGTTTTGCAATTGATGATTACGCTTACGTTGGTCTCGGTTACGATGCCAATGGTTACTGCAAGGACATGTACCGATACGATCCGGCCAACAACATGTGGAACCAACTGAACGATTTCGGCGGCACCGCACGTAAGGAAGCTGTTGGTTTTGCGATGGGCGGACAAGGCTATGTGGGAACAGGAGACGATGGCGTGATGCGTAAAGACTTCTGGCAATACGAGCCAACCACAGACACATGGACCCAGAAAAGTGATTTCCCGGGAACACCACGAAAAGGTGCCGTAGGCTGGGGCATTTTCCCGCAAGCGTTCATCTGTACCGGTGAAGACATCAACTTCGAGTATACCAATGATCTGTGGGAGTACAACTACTTTGGTGATACGTGGGTGCAACGGGCAGATTTTATCGGACCCGGGCGAAGCAATGCGATCGCTTTCGTGCTTCCGAATGACGTGGCCTTTGTAGGAACCGGTTACGGCAACAGCGGCCTGATGAAGGATATGTACTCGTACAACCGGGCACTTGGTCTGGAAGAACTGGATACCTATGCAAACGTGACGGTGTATCCGAATCCGGGAACAGACCACGTTTCGGTACGCGTTAACCCTGATGGACTCGAGTGCCGTTTGTATGCAATGGACGGAAAAGATGTGACTGCATCCGTTTCCATTCAAAACGATCAGACAGGTTTTCATATTCAGCGAAATCAACTACCTTCGGGGAATTACCTGTTGCAGTTGACGCATAAAGAACTCGGCTCCTCGCTGCAACGCAAAGTGGTTTTCCGATAAATGAAACACAGTCTTTTTTTCGTGTCAATCCTCCTGCTGGTTGCCTGCAAAAGCGACCCGGGAATTGAAGACCTTCGCACGGAAGAAGAAAAGCAACAACAGGAACAATCGTGGGAAGCCGAGAGCGAATCGCTTCCGGTACCCGAAGAACCCGAAGAAGTTTCAGGGACGCAGGAAAACCCGAAACCTTCCACCTACTCTTACCAATTGATCGAAGGCGAACACGGCTGGGGCTACCAGATCTATGACGGTACCACGATGATGATCAATCAACCGCACATTCCATCGGTTCCCGGCATCCAGGGCTTTGCCACCAAAGAAAAGGCAGAGATCGCAGCACGCTATGTATTGGAACAGATCAACAAAGGAAACTTCCCGCCAACGGTTTCGCCTGAGAAGCTGAAGGAACTTGGGGCGATTTGAATTGATCCGAAGACAATAGACACAAGACCTGGAGATATCAGAATCGGGGATAACGGGCTTCGAGAGCCTCAGCCCTCCGTATTTTCCAACATCCAAAAGCGAAGCGATCCGACAGTCCACCCCCTAAAAGCGCAGCGGTCTAATACCTGATCCCTGACTCCTAACTCCTAACCCCTACCATATATAATACGTGTAGTCTTTCAGAAAGTCGACGATGTAATCCGGTGGAGAACGCTTCAGTGCTTCGTCGTAGAATTGATGCGCGTCTTCTTCCCTTCCCTCGTTGAAAGCGAAGGTTCCTTCCAGGTAAGGGCCTTTCCAGCTGTCCGGCCACATCGTTTTGTACTGTTCCACGATCTGTTTTGCAAGGGCTCGGTTTTCATGGAAGAAATGCTGAGCGAGGCTTTCATGCACAAACTGATGATAACCGGACTGTTCCATCTCACGCGTTAAAATTGCTGTGACCGAGTCCATGCCCTGACTCCGCAAAATAGCCGGCCATTCATCTTCCAGCGTGGGAACCGGTTTGCCAGGAAATTTTCTGTACACGGCATTTTCATCCACTAAACTCATCGTAGCCGTGAATTGCTCCCACACCTGCTTTGTTTTCTCCGAGGGCAATAACTGCATCGAGAGGTAGTGAAGAATTGTCTCGCTGATGAAATGATAGTACTTCAACTGAAACTCTGCGTAGGCAACGTCATCCGGGTCTTTCAGATGTGGTAACATACGCAGGAAATCGTAGCCGCTCTGTGAGATGTACGTTTCATGACTGACCTCCTGATCAAGGGTCAAGGTATGGCGGTCGGAATGCATGAACAGTTCAGTCACCGGCAATTGCATGATTCCCTGCTCGTTGAGTACCCGTGCACTGTCTTCCGGAATTCCCGAATTCTCACGAAAAGAAGCAATGTGCAGGATAGGGGTAATCACTCGCGTATTGTTTTCCTTCAGGTAACGCAACAACGACGGCTCCCACCAATCCTTGTAGAGATCGTCAAAAGGTTTTCCATCCCAGGTTGGATCCAGCCCGATAAAGCACTTGTACGGAGACGAACGCCCAAGAATGGCTGCATAACCGAACTGACAACCCCGGCTGTGTCCCATCAGCGCCACACGATTGATATCGGCATTGGGCATCTGTGCAATCGCCCCCAGAATCGCATCCAGATCAGACGTATTTTCCCGCCAGTCGAAGTCTTCGAATACCGTCTCCCGTGAGCAATGCAGCAAGGCACTGCTGATCACCACAAATCCGTGACTGGCCAGGTATTCGCACATGAGCACATTGTCGTCGTAGGTTCCGCCGGCACCGTGATGGTACAACACCACCGGATATTTCCCTTTCATGACAGGCGCCTCAAAACCGGCATAGGTCGAAAAATCCATCGCCCCCGAAAAAGCCAGCTCTTTGGCTTCATAGGTGGAATCTTCATACTCCATGAGTGAATACGAAAACCAACTGTGCCGGGAATAGTCGCGCATACTTGCAACGATCGGTTCATTTCCTTTCAAACCATTCATCATCATGTAATCGTTCAACTTCATGATCTTCTTCCCGGTCGAGGTAGCCGGATACCAGATCCCGATGAGCACCTGTTTGCCCGGATCAGAGGTGCCGATCTCTCCGCAATTGTTGCGGGAATAATTGGTGACCCAGCCATACTTAAATCCGACCTTGTACTTGCCGTAATTATGCAAACGCTGGTTGAGTTGCGCATGAGAGGATGTCGCTCCCAAAAGAGTAAAAGCCAACAATGCAAGGACTAAAAAAAGTGATCTCCCGGAGAGACCTTGTACGTGAAAAGGGGTTCGGATCTTCATAAAGCCAAATTGCCGAAACTTTTTGAAACGTGCAACGGTGATGCTTAGCAGAAATAAACCGAGTTTGACAGATTTTGCACCTGGCGGGCGATTTTACACCAGCCCCATCCGTAAGCCGTATAGTACGACACCGATGTCTGTCTTCACCCTCAGTTTTGCCCTGATCTGCTTCTTGTAAACATCCAGGGTCCGTATGGCAATCCCGAGACGTCTGGCCATTTCCAGCCGCGATTTCTCCTGCGCCAGCATGCGTACGATCCTGATTTCCAAAACGGTCAGACGTCCGTAATCCGATTCATTGAGCAAACGCAACAGCAGATCCGGGGCGAAGACCTTCTCACCACCATGTACCTTGCGGATAACTGCAATTAACTCCTGCGGTGAGCAGTTATGCGGCAATTGTGCCGCAAGCCCTGTTTCAATAGCGATCTCCAGTGTTTCGGGAGATACATGAATGTTCAGTACGATCGTTTTCTGCGTTTCATTCAACTCTCGAAGTTTTCCGGCGACTCCGAACGGATCATCCAGCATCGGTCCCAGCACCACGATCGCTTCAGGATGTTCCACTGCCAGGGGATAAAGTTCCTTCGCGGAAACGGCATGTGCTATCAATTCGAGTGCCTGTTGCCCTTCCGGCACAAGCTCCTCCTTCAGGGCCTGCTCCAAAGCCGAAGCAAGGAACATTCCCCGGTCTGCAACGATTATTCGAATTGTTTCCATTGTATTCTGTTTTCGGATACCTGACCAAATTGTATACCACATGCCGGACATCGTGCGGACAATGCGTCAATGCGCATGCTCAACGACACATACCGCACGTGCGAATGCAAAGACAGTGCGTCAAAAAACAGATACAGCAGGTTCAATGCCAGCGACAGTTCGTCCGACGCTAAATACTGTATGTCCAACCACAAAAACAGCACGTCAAATGCTAAATACAGCATGCCCGAAAACAACGACAGCATGTACAACAACAAAAACAGCGTGCCCGATGCCAGATACAGCACGTCCGGCAACAAAGACAGTACGTCCAATACCAGATACCGTACCGTCGACAGCAAAAAGAGCAGAGACCACATCTGAAACAAGTCTACCGCCGAATTACAGAAATTATAGCAAGCGCAAAAATATTCATTGATATTTATTACCATGGTAAATAATGTTTATCTTTGTGGTGTACAAAAGGTAATTCGCTATGAAATCGATCATACACCCCGCCAACGAACGCGGTCAGGCCAATCATGGCTGGCTGGACACCAAACACTCTTTCAGCTTTGCGCACTGGTACAATCCGGAGAAGGTCCACTTCGGTGCCCTGCGGGTGTTGAATGACGATACCGTGAGGAGCGGAGCCGGATTCAGTAAACATCC
>JBNKYR010000117.1:0-11602 GCA_050300995.1 Crocinitomicaceae bacterium
GATTACCAGGCCATCGTTGAACTTCCTTTTACCATTATTGAAGTAGACGAGATCTGATCCATGCTGAAGGTAGGGATCACCGGAGGCATTGGCTCCGGAAAAAGTGTCGTTTCCCGCATTCTTATCGCGGCAGGGTATCCTGTGTTTAATTCGGATGCGGCTGCACGTGAACTGATCAATCATCATCCCGACATTCGCGAGGCGCTTGCCGGTGAGTTCGGACCGGACCTGTATCGTCACAACGAGTTGGATCGCCCTGCGCTGGCGAAGATCATTTTTGCCGATCCCTCGGCACGCGGGAAGGTAAATGCGGTAGTTCATCCGTACGTTCGTGAAGCATTTGAACAATTTGCTGAAAACGCCTGGGGAAACCTGGTGTTCAATGAAGCCGCTATCTTATTTGAAACGGGAGCATCTGAACGGATGGACAAAATGGTGCTTGTTACGGCTCCGGAAGAGGTGCGCATTGCTCGTGTTATGAAACGTGATGGTGTTTCCGCTGAAGATGTGAAAGCCAGAATGCGCTCTCAGTGGTCAGATGAACAAAAGATTCCGCTCGCAGATGAGGTGTTGATCAACGACGATATTCAACCTCTTTTGGCCCAGGTAGAAGCCATGCTTAAAAGATTCGAAGCTTAATCTACTTCTTCGTAATCATCAAATTGATCATCGATTTGGGAACCACCTCCCGAATTTGTCGGTCCGTTGTTTCGTCGTCCGCCTCCGAGCAGGTAATTGAACGCGTTGATCATCTTAAAGATCAGGCTCAACAGGAAGAAGAAACCAATGACCTTGAAAATGAAGCCGAATACAGGGGTATCTTCGATGTTGACGATGCTGTCAAAAAACCAAAGCGATACGGGGTTTTGCGATAGGGAAGGGTAAAACCAGAACATTCCGAAGATGGCCAGTGAAAGTACAATCACGATCACCTCCAGTCGCATGTTGAAATTATTGGCACGTTCCATCGAAGGAATTCCCCGCCCTGCAACCTTGAAAAAGAGTTGGCGATTTTGATTTTGCTGCAGTTTCCCCATGAAATAGGTGAGCAGGATAATGCCCGCAAACAGCACCTGATTGACTTCCACAAGTCCGGAGGTATTCCCGTTCATACAGAAGAGGAAGGTGACATCCACAAGAAAGAAGTACTTGATCGTCTTGATAATATAGGCCTAGGCCAGGGATTTACGCTGACCACCACTTAGCATCCAGAAGGCAATTTCGATCAGACCCCAAAGGAAGCCGTAAATAGCGAACAGGACGCCCAGACGAAAGACAAAATCAAGCAAATTCACAATACAAATGTAACAATCTGCTTATCTTTAACGAAATCAAAAAACCAGTAGATGAAAAGATATTTATTCATTGTAGTCGCCTTTATTTTTACAATTACCCGTTCACTTGCCGAAGAAGGAATGCTCATTCCTTCCCTGATTCAGGCCTTTGAAAGCGATATGAAGGCGATGGGAATGAAACTTTCCGCCCAGGATATTTACGATGTTAACCACTCAAGTCTGAAGGATGCCATTTTGCATTTCGGTGGTGGATGTACTGCCGAACTCATTTCCGGAGAGGGACTTTTGCTGACGAACCACCACTGCGGATATTCACAGATTCAGGCACACTCATCGCTTGAGAATGATTACCTGAAATATGGGTTCTGGGCAAAGAACCATGCTGAAGAGAAACCAAATCCGGGGTTAACGGCAAGTCGGGTAGTGCGTATTCAGGATGTCACTGCGGATATGTTTTTCGGGACCGAAGGACTGAGTGGCGATGAGTTGAATGCGAAACTCAGTCAGAATGCAACCAAATTAGTGTCTGACGCGCAAACAGGCAATCATTATAAGGCGGATATCAAAGCCTTCAATTACGGAAATGAATACTACATGATCGTTCAGGAAACATTCCTGGATGTTCGTTTGGTTGGAACTCCGCCGAATTCGATCGGTAAGTTCGGGGGTGACACCGACAACTGGGTGTGGCCACGCCATACGGGAGATTTTTCGGTTTTCCGGGTGTATGCTGGACCGGATAACATGCCAAGAGAGTACAGCGAGGACAATGTGCCTTACAAACCGCTGCACTTTTTGCCTGTTTCCATGAAAAACCGTGTTCCGGGAGAGTTCACCATGGTGTACGGTTTTCCGGGGACAACTGAGCAACATCTTTCTTCGGAAAATGTGCGTTTTTACATGGAACGCGAGCGCCCGGCCCGAATCCGGATGCGTGAAAAGTCGCTGGGAGTCATTGATGCGGCCATGCGGGCTTCGGATGCAACACGTATCAAGTATGCTTCCAAGCAGGCGCGAATTGCAAATGCATGGAAGAAATGGATCGGTCAGATTGACGGTCTGAAAACGGTGGATGCCATTCAGATCAAGTTGGATCGCGAGGCAGCGTACAAGGCAAAAGCGACATCTCAGAAGGATTGGTCCTCCAGGTACGGGAATGTTATTGACGACCTGAATGCAATGGTCTTGAAATACTCGGATGCGGAATTTGCTTATGCGATGGACATTGAATACCTGTATGTGGGGCCGGAAGTCTTCAAACGTGCTGCGGCGATTGAAAAATTCCTGATGAAAGTGGAGAACATGACTTCGAAAGAAGAAATTGCGGAGGCCGTAGAAGCTCAACGAAAGGGTGCTGCAGGATTTTTCAAGGATTATGATGAAGAGGTCGACAAGCAGATCTTCATTCTTCTGACGGAAGAATACGTGACCCAATTGGGCGATCAGGCTCCTGAAATCCTGCGAACAACTTCTGCACAGGAACTGGCCGATGCGATCTATTCGAAATCAGTACTGACAAATGAGGAGCGTTTCAATAAATTTCTGGACAAGGTAAGTGCTAAGTCGTTGACGGCTTTACAGAAAAAGGACATGGGATACAAGGTTTGGCGTAAGACAATGGATGCTTTCGAACTGGATGCACTTCCTCGTACGCGTGAATACATGATGCAGCGTGATGAGTTGCTGAAAACGTATGTTGCCGGAAGGTTGGAGATGTTCCCGGATGAAAAGCACTGGCCGGACGCCAATTCAACGATGCGTATTACCTATGGGAAACTGGAAGGATCAGCGCCGCACGACGGAATGAAGTACACGGAGCACACAACACTGGATGGAATCATTGCAAAGAACAATACCGGAAATCCGGATTATGAATTGTTACCGCGTATGCGCGAACTGGCGGCCGGAAAGGAGTACGGGCGTTACGCACAGGATGGTGAGTTGTGGGTGTGTTTCACCGGTTCGAATCATACTACCGGAGGGAACTCTGGTTCACCGGTTATCGACGGAGAAGGAAACCTGATGGGGCTGAATTTCGACCGCACCTGGGAGAGTACCATGAGTGACTTCATGTTCGATGCTTCCCGTTGCAGAAACATTACCGTGGATATCCGCTACGTGATGTGGGTGATGGATGTTTATTCGGGAGCAAAACACCTGGTGGATGAAATGACCATCGTGGAATAAGGATTTTGATACAAATGAAAAGGGCGCTGAGATCAGCGCCCTTTTTTTATGCTTGTTCATGAAGTCTTATACGTGCAATGCGCGATCTTCCGTAGCCGCTAAAGCTGCTTCCTTTATTGCCTCCGAAAACGTAGGATGCGGATGACAGATTCGTGAAATGTCCTCGGCAGAAGCACGGTATTCCATGGCGGTGACTGCTTCCATGATAAGGTCGGCAGCACGGGCAGCGATCATGTGAACCCCCAGCACTTCATCTGTTTCTTTGTCGGCAATGATCTTGATCAGCCCGGCAGTATCCATACTGGCGCGTGCACGGCCAAGTGCTTTGAGTGGGAATTGACCTACCTTGATATCACGACCTTCGGCTTTCAGTTCTTCCTCGGTTTTCCCTACAGCAGCAACTTCCGGCCAGGTATAAACAACACCCGGGATCAGGTTGTAATCAATGTGTGGTTTCTGTCCGGCCAGGTGTTCGGCCACAAAAACACCTTCTTCTTCCGCTTTGTGGGCGAGCATTGCTCCACGAACGACGTCACCGATCGCATAGATATTCGGAACGGCTGTTTGCAGGTGATCGTTCACTTCGATCTGACCGCGTTCGTTGGTCTTCAATCCTGCATTTTCAAGGTTCAGTCCTTCGGTGTATGGTTTCCGTCCTACGGCCACGAGACAGTAGTCGGCTTCAAGTGTTACTTCTTCATTTTTCTTGTTCAGCGCAACGAGTTTCACTCCTTTTCCGGTGTTGGTTACTTGCTGAACTTTGTGTTCCATGTGGAATTTGAATCCTTCTTTTTTCAGAACGCGTGTAAGTTCCTTTGAAAGGGTTCCATCCATGGTAGGAATGATCGATGGCGCAAACTCCACCACTTCGATTTGTGTTCCCAGTCGACCGAAAACGGAGCCGAGTTCAAGTCCGATCACTCCACCTCCGATCACCAGCATCTTTTTGGGAAGAGTAGTCAGATTCAGCGCTTCGGTAGAAGTAATGATTCGCTTCTTGTCAGGTTCCATACCAGGAAAATAATTGGGTTTGGAGTCTGTGGCGATAAGTACATTTTTCGTGGAGATAGTCGTTTCCTTTTTGTCTTTACCGATCACTTTGATCGTGTTCTTGTCCACAAACGATCCTACTCCGTTGAATACCTCAATCTTGTTTTTGTCCATCAGGAACTTCACACCAGCACAGGTTTGTGCAACCACGTCGTTCTTGCGCTTGATCATCTGTGCGAGGTTCGCTTTCACGTCCTTCACGTCGATTCCGTGCTCTGCAAAGTTGTGCGTTGCATTGTGAAAATGTTCGGAAGAATCGAGAAGTGCCTTCGAAGGAATACACCCCACATTCAGGCAGGTCCCGCCCAGGGTGTCGTACTTTTCAATGATGGCCGTTTTCATGCCAAGTTGTGCACAGCGAATGGCTGCTACATACCCTCCGGGGCCGGATCCAATGATGGTAATATCGAACGTACTCATGTTAAATAAATGCTTTAATACAAAAGTAATCTTTCTGCCGATGCAGGCAAATTACTTTCTGCTTCTCATTCGAGATCGAAGCAATAAAAAAGGGGACACTTTCGTGCCCCCTTTGAAGTTGTATCATGAACTGATTACAGAACTACTACTTTACGTGTAGTACTGTGTCCCGCAGTGCTTACTTCAAGGAAGTAGCATCCTGCATTCAGGCTTTGTGTTCCATCCAGTTGCTGCTCGATAAGCGCGTTTGTCTCATCGATAGTCTGTGTAGAGATCAGTTTACCTTGTGCATCACGGAGTACGAAAGAAACCGGCTCGTTTGAAGCAGTGTAAGAAACACTGATTCCCTGTCCGTTTCCACTTGGGTTAGGGAATACGTTCAGGTCGAGCATGGTGATCGCATCTGAAGTAAGGCTCAATGTACCTGTTACTTCCAGGTTATCAATATAGAAGTTGCTGGAAAGGTCAGATGCAAGGTAAGAGATTTTGAATCGTGCATGCTCACTTGTGCTTGAAACAGTGAACGTAGCTGTTCTCCACTCAGTGTTTGTTGAAGGAGTGTAATCAGTGAATCCTGCATATCCTCCTGTTACGAGTTCCGCACCGGTTACTTTACCAGGCTGCGAAACACCGTCCACAGAAATCGTGCGGAGCATCCATGTCTGACCACAATCTTCAGAAACATATGCTCTCAATTCTTCTGTAATGTCAGCTTCCTGAGTAGCATTTGTTGCGTAAGCGTACTTGAAGCTTACTTGCGCACCTGAAGTGTAACGAAGATCAAAAGAAGGTGTGATCAATTCGTCCTGATTCTTTCCAAGGCGGCTGTTATAGAATGCTTCGTCTGTAAAAGGATCTGCATTGGATACGTCCTTGTAGTTGTTCAGTTTCCAGGCACGTGAGTTATCATATCCTACACCGTTTACAACCTGGAACTTCGCATAGTTCTCTTCCGGGTTGTTCACTACGAACCAATCAACACGTCCATCTTCCATGTTCAACAAACCAGGACCTGAAATATCTCCCCATACATTGGATACGAAAATGTACCCCTGACGAGTTTCAGTGCTTGAGCCTGCAGCGTTTCCAACAGTCAGTGATACTGTTTTGTATCCTGATGAAGAGAAAGTAACCTGTGGGTTCTGAGTAGTTCCACCAGTGATTGTTCCATCCTGGAATGTCCAATCCCAAGTGTCAATTGTAGCATTGTAAGATGCATCTTTGAAAGTGATCGCGTCACCAACGCAAACGATACGACGTGGAACATCTGTTGAGTGCATAGATGCAGTGAAATCTGCAATTGGAGCACACAATGGAACACTTGCCGGTGTTTGAGGAAGTGTTTGGTTGATCACTCCTGTAATTGTCAGAGTGGAATCAGTCCAAAGGTTGTTACGCTGACCTGCCACTTCGTTCAATGCATTGTGCATGAATGTCACCTGGTTTGGTGTAAAGTGGTAGTTACAGTAAGAATACTCCATGTAGTTCTGAACGTCTTCAAGAAGTCCGAAAGTACCTCCAACTTTCACGTTGTCTACAATGAAATCTCCTGTGTTGTCTTCAGCATTCCATGCGTAGATACGGAAAGTGATCGGATCGTAGCTTTTGTAAGCTGCACCGGAAAGGGTTACTTTAGAACCTGTTTCGAAATCCGTTGAATCTTCTGCATAGAAGAAAATAGTGGAGGACTGGACAGCGAGGTCAGTGTTCGGAGGAGTGATCAATGCTGGGATATCAGCGCTGTATCCGTTAACGCTTGAACGAACAGAATAGGTTCTTGGTCCTTCAGCGTCACGTGCTACATCAAATGTAATATCTGTAAGTGTCATTTGCTGTCCCCATTCAGGGTAAACACTGAACTCGTAATATTTCGCAGTGTTGATCGCACCGGTAAGGTTTGAATAAACAGTTTCACCGTCTACTGCACCACTGTCCCATCCGTCGAAACCGAAGCTTCCTGTTGTAGTTGGGTTTGAACCAACTCCTGCTGCAGTAAATGTGTTGTAGAACAACCCGGTTGTGTCAGTCACAGTATTCAATCCTGTTGGAAGTGGTGTTGGATCTGACGTTCCGCTCGTAGGAATAACATCGGCGAATGTGTAAAGTGTATCAATTGTAACGTTGTTACAGTCAACATCATAAACTGTAGAACAGTTATTATGTCCTTTTGTAATTGGTGTATCCGGAACTCCGTCATCACCACATGCAACTTCAGGATCATTGGTTCCACCCCAAACGTGGTCGAGGCTCAGGTAGTGACCGATCTCATGGGTCAATACGTGCTCTTTTCCAGGGTTTGAAGCTCCGATAGATCCAACGTACGTGTAGTTTCCGAGAACTCCATCCAGCCAGAAACCAGTTCCGTCTGTAGAAGCCGGCTGAGTTGCATAAGCTGCAGCTCCTGCCTGACCAACAATGTCAACCACCCAGATGTTCAGGTAACGGGAACGGTTCCACTGGTGAATTTTGGAGAATGCGTCTCCATTCAATGTCTCGTGTGAGTAAATGTGCTCGATACCGTTGGTACAGTTTCCGTAAGGATCTACGGCAGCAAGCTTGAATTCAATCTGACCATTACCGATCATGTCTGCGTACTGTGCGATCACATTTGTTGAATCCGGGTCAGCGGAATTGAACTCCTCATTGATTACACGCATTGCATCATACACCTGATCATCTGAAATGTTTTCAGATCCGTAAAGGTGAAGGATGTGAAAAACAACAGGAATGGTATAGAGAACTTCTCCTGATTTAATGTTTGCACTTGCCTCCATTTTACTGTTCAACAGCAAACGGTGTGCATAGTATCGATCTTCCAGCTCAGGGTACATTTTGAAAATCTCTTCCTGATGCGTGTAGGTGCCACACTTGTGGTCGGCCCCATCCTGCTGAGCAAATGAAAAGCTCCCCGCAAAGAGGAAAAGCATTGAAGTTGCTAGTACCTTTTTCATAAGTATCTGTTTATAATTCTAGTTTAAGTTTCAATTAAGGGACGCAAAATACGAATAATTCTTGAAATCCAATGTTCCGCTCCCTCACGTTACATGCAAAAATACGGGATTTAATCCCTGAAAAAAAGTGACGTGAATCACTCTTACAGAAAATGATACAGGTCTAAGCTCAAAAAATGTGTTTTTCAGCACGATAAGATGAGCGCACCAATGGTCCGCTTTCCACATAACGGAAGCCCATTTCCTCTCCCAGTTTTTTATATTCCAGAAAACGTTCCGGTGTTACGAACTCCTGAACAGGAAGGTGTTTTGGAGTAGGCTGCAGGTATTGGCCAAGTGTTAGGATGTCCAGTTTCACACGGCGAAGGTCTTCCATGGTTTCCAGCACTTCCTCATGACTTTCTCCCAGGCCGAGCATGATCCCTGATTTCGTTTTCATCCCTCCTTTTTTCAGACGGAACAGCACTTCAAGGCTTCGGTCGTATTTGGCCTGGATGCGCACTTCTTTGGTGAGGCGGCGAACGGTTTCAAGGTTGTGACTCACAATTTCCGGAGCCACGTCGATGATTTGCTGCAGGTTCTCCCATTTTCCACCGAAATCGGGGATGAGGGTTTCCATCGTCGTTCCGGGAGATTGATGTCGCACTGCTTTTACGGTTTGTACCCAAATACCGGCACCGCCGTCTTTCAGGTCGTCGCGATCCACCGAAGTGATCACCGCGTGCTTTACTCCCATGATCTTTACACTGTTCGCAACTCTGCCGGGCTCAAATTCATCCACTGCGTCCGGTCGTCCGGTCTGTACAGCACAAAAGCCGCATGAACGTGTACAGATATTGCCCAGGATCATGAAGGTTGCAGTGCCTTCTCCCCAGCATTCTCCCATATTGGGACAATTACCACTTTCGCAGATGGTATGCAGTTTATGCTCATCCACCAGTGAACGCACCTTCTTGTAATTTTCTCCGGTAGGTAGCTTTACCCGCAACCATTTCGGTTTTTTGATGCGTACTTTTTCGTCCTGATTCACCACGTCACTCATCCTCGAATTCTTTGTAGCGTTACCGCGTAATCCATAAATTAAGCCTACTTTTGAAGTCGGTTTCAATGCCTTTCGGGCATTGCAAATGTACGTAAAACAAGAGACAAACATGGCAACAGCACGCATCGAATACCTGGGTGATCTCCAAACGAAATGTACACACCTCAAATCGGGGGTGGAATATGTTACGGATGCACCGGTTGACAATAACGGGAAAGGGTCTTCGTTTTCTCCGACCGATATGCTGGCAACGTCGTATGTTTCGTGCATGATAACCATTATCGGAATCTATTGTGATCAGAATCAATTGAACTTCGTGCATGGCGTGGGTGAGCTTACCAAGGTGATGGAATCCAATCCGCGTAGAGTAGGTGGGCTGGTGATCAATTTGGACCTGAGCGGAAACGGCTGGACAGAAGATGAACAGCGCAGAGTCCGTCGTGCGGCAGAAAATTGTCCGGTAGCAAAGTCGGTCAGTGACGAGATCGAAGTGATCTTCAATTATACCTTTTAAAGGAAACAGATGAAACAAGGAAAATATAGCGGGCAACGGGAACGTGGAGAGCGTCCGGCAAAAATGCGTTCGGAAGATTACATCTTTGGGGTGCGTGCAGTGATCGAAGCAGTGCGTGCCGATCGTGCAATTAACAAGATCCTTATTCAGAAAGGAATGCAGAAGGAGCTTTTTGTAGAGCTGAAGGAAGCACTGAAAGGAAAGGACTTTCAATTGCAGTTCGTGCCTGTTCAGAAGATTGACAGCATTACGGATCAGAACCACCAGGGAGTGGTGGCTCTTGTTTCACCGATCGAGTATGGTTCCATTGAAGCGGAAGTTGATCGTCTTTTGGAAGAAGGGAAGAAGCCGTTTATTCTCGCCCTGGATCGGATCACGGATGTGCGGAACTTCGGAGCGATTGCCCGGACCGCCGAGTGCGAGGGGGTGGATGCTATTTTGATTCCTTCGAAAGGGTCGGCTTTGGTAACACCGGATGCGATCAAGACTTCAGCCGGAGCGTTGAACCGGATCAAGGTGTGTAAATCGGATAATTTCAAGGAATCGCTGTTCTACATTCAGCAATCGGGTGTTCGCCTGGTCGCCTGTACAGAGAAGTCGAGCGTTCCATTATATGAAACAAACCTGCGTGGTGCAGTCGCGGTCATTATGGGGTCCGAACAGGACGGAATTACTTCCGATCTGATCAATATGGCGGACATTAGTTGCCGGATCCCGATGCGCGGTGAAATTGCCTCATTGAACGTGGGTGTAGCTACCGGAATGGTGCTCTACGAGAAGTTGCGTCAGGAATTGCATTGATTCAGTGGATGAGCGCAGAAGTGCTTTCCAAATGTCCTGTCGATGATAAATTAACGAGTAATTCAAAGTCCGGTGAATAGGCTGAATGGTCAGATTGTTTTGGAAATACGGCAATCCAGGCAAGTGTGTTATCAATTTTCACCCCAAGGTAAAAGACAGTTCCCAGAAGTTCATCGAAATACTGGATGGCACCGAAATACTGATAAGGACAGGTCGCAGCTTTGAACAGGAAAGCCGTGGTGTCCTTAAATGTGCTGGAGGTAGAAAGAATGTCACCGGAATGATAGGGACTGACCGCGTTGAAACTTCTATCGTAAAATACTCCGTTAGTCCCCGTTACTGTATCCAATTGATAGGTACAGGCAATTTCTGCGCCGTTCAATGGGGTCGCGCTGATGCCAAAGTTATGATATTCACATGTTGCCAGCCAATCACTAAACGCACTAAGTTTAAGATCAAAGACGCCATCGCCGTTTAAATCTATATTCCGTTCCACGCTATCAGACTTGCCAAAAGGGGCACCAGGGGCAAGCTTCGTGAAAAATGCAAAACTGTCGTCGACCTTGTTACAGGCTGCCAAAATCCCAATAAATATAGTTGACAGGAAGAATAGTTGAAGTGTTGATTTCATTTTGGTTGATGAGAGAAATGATACAATGTAAGCTTAAGCGTTAATGTAAACGAAGGTTGTAGTTTATTAGTTGGTACTTCCCCGCGTTTTCGCAATCCATGGAAGAAGCTCAGGTACTTCGCTTAAATGGTGGATGTGCCACTCGTGCGTGCCCTGGTCATGATTCCGGTGCGGATCAAATAATACACCTGCAATGCCCGCCCGCTCGGCTCCAAGAACATCTGTGTGCAGGTTGTCGCCGATCATGATACTTTCTTTTGCTTTGGCTCCGGCCCGTTCCAGCGCAGCATAAAAGACTTCGGGTGCCGGTTTTTGGCGGCCAACTTCTTCTGAACAGAGGATCACATCGAAATGCCCGTGAATTCCACTGGTGCGTAACTTGATGTCCTGAATCTCCCGAAATCCGTTGGTGATGATGTGAAGTTGGTAGCCATCGTTGGCAAGCTGTGAGAGTATTTCCTCTGTTCCGGGAAACAGGTGTTTCTGGTGAGGCGAGATCCTGATGTAATCTTCCGAAAGCTGACTTGCAAGAACAGGGTCGTTCACTTCAAATTTACGAAGGGTGGCAAGAAAGCGTTTGTTGCGCAATTCTTCCTTGGAGATTTGCCCCTTTCCGTATTGATGCCACATTTCTGCATTGACCTTCTTGTAAGTGGTAAAGAATGAACGGAAAGAACGGAGGTGCTGATCCAATTGAAGGTCGGCATAAAG
>JBNKYR010000118.1:0-11573 GCA_050300995.1 Crocinitomicaceae bacterium
GTACGTTCCCAAATCAACTTTGAAGCCATGTTGCCAAATTTTTTCGCAAAAGGAAGGATTCTGCTCAGAAAGCGAAATTCCCAGCGTGTTTCACTAAAGTAGATGGTATCGTAGGAACTTTCATACCAGGTTTCGGGCCCCTTGGGGTGAATAGTCAGGAGTACTTTCGCATTGGGATTGGCCTCAAAGAGTTCTTTCCATACACAAGATGCCGGATAGTCCAGCGTAGCAGAATAGTTCGCGAAAACCCTGTTCCAGTCGTGTTGTGCGCCCGGTTCGGATTCGGCAACCTCGTTCCAGAAATCCAGGTGATCCTTGTTTTCCTTGTTTCTGACCACTTCAAACATGTGGTAACAAGGAAAGCCCAGTTCATTCAGTGCCGTACAGGTTGATAAAGTTCCTGTTCTTCCGAAGCCGGCACCGATGATTTCAAGACTCATGCGTACGGTTTTGGGGTCCAATGCGTGAACCAACGTTGTTAAATGGTCCTACCTGAAGACAATTTTCCGGTAAATAGCGGTCACCAGAATACTGTAAAAAGTACCAAGCATCAATCCACCCAACAGACTCATCACAAAAATGGAACGTGGGTTATTGGCTGCCTCGATCTTCTTTTTTTCTTCTTTCAGGAACTGCTCTTTGGAGTACATTTCATAATCCGGATAGTCGATTTTGAATTGCTCCCATTCTCCGGGGGTATCGAGCATTTTTTCCATCGCAGTCAGGCGTTCTGCGATCTTATGATCGGTGAATTCCTTGTCGATATTACCATAGAAAAAATACAAAAAACCACTGATAATGAGTGTGTAGGGGAGTCCCGCAGACATTCCTTCCTTGATGTCGGTAAGCGCATTGGATGCTTCCTTGCGCCGACGTTTCGAGAGGTAAAGCCCGATAGAGATCGCCAACAGTAAACAAAAGATATTGATCAGTGCTCCCGGGATCTGACTGTCGGCCATTCCCGCCCAGAACATGGACATCTTAATAAGAATCCACACCGCGGCAAAAATCAATCCTGTTTGTACCGTAATTCGCATCGGCTACTTAGCTGTTCATGGTCAGCAGGAACTCTTCATTCGAGAGCGTAGAGCTCATTCGATCCTTCATAAATTCCATTGCTTCCACAGGGTTCATGTCTGCAATGAACTTACGGATGAGCCAGATACGCTGCAGAACATCTTTGTCGAGCAAGAGATCTTCGCGACGTGTTCCGGAAGAAGTAATATCGATTGCAGGATAAATACGACGGTTCGCAATCTTACGATCCAACTGAAGTTCCATGTTACCGGTTCCCTTAAATTCTTCGAAGATCACTTCGTCCATTTTCGAACCTGTTTCGGTAAGAGCGGTAGCAATGATGGAAAGCGATCCACCGTTTTCGATCTTACGCGCAGAACCGAAGAAACGCTTTGGTTTGTGCAGTGCGTTGGCGTCAACCCCACCGGAGAGTACTTTACCGGAAGCAGGGGAGACTGTATTGTATGCTCGGGCCAATCGCGTGATAGAATCGAGTAGGATGCACACATCGTGTCCGCATTCAACCATTCGCTTGGCTTTTTCAAGGACCATGTTGGCCACTTTTACGTGGCGTTCAGCCGGCTCATCAAATGTAGAAGCAATTACCTCTGCATTTACTGAACGGGCCATATCCGTAACTTCTTCAGGACGTTCGTCGATCAACAGAACGATCAGGTATGTTTCAGGATGGTTCGCTGCAATCGCATTGGCTACATCCTTCAATAACATTGTTTTACCCGTTTTCGGCTGGGCAACGATCATTCCACGCTGACCTTTACCGATAGGTGCAAAGAGATCCATTACACGCGTAGAAAGCGTTTCCTGATCGTGTCCGGTGAGTTTGAATTTCTCGTCCGGAAATAGCGGTGTCAGGTACTGGAACGGAACACGGTCACGGATGTACGATGGCGGACGTCCGTTAATAGACTCTACTTTCACCAGCGGGAAGAATTTCTCTCCCTCACGTGGCGGACGAATCGTTCCGATGACGGTATCTCCTGTTTTCAGTCCAAAAAGCTTCACCTGGCTTTGTGATACATAAATATCATCAGGTGAGGAGAGGTAGTTGTAGTCCGAAGAACGAAGGAACCCGAATCCGTCAGGCATCACTTCAAGCACACCCTCTGCGGATACAATTCCTACAAGGCTGTACATTTCTTCTTCTTCCTTGGCCTGTCGGGCCTCCTGCGCTTTTTGATTGCGCTGGTTATTATTGTTCTGTTGGTTGTTGTTATTCTGGTTCTGGTTCTGATTCTGGTTTTGGTTGCGTCTGTTTTGCTGACGTTCGCGTCGTTCACCTCCGTTGTTATTACCACTGTTGCTGGCAGTATTGGTATTGGCACTGGCTTCGGCAGGAGGATTCTCCTTGGGGGCGGGAGCTTTGCTCGTGCTTTCCTCAAAGAGGCGGGCCTGCCCGGACTGCTCGGAAGAATTTTCTACGGTTTCGGCAGCCGGCTTGCGCGTACGCTTGCGACGGGAGCGATCTTCACTTGGTGCGCCCTCAGGCTTGGCAGTAATGACCTCAATGAGTTCGGCTTTTTTCATTTTTTCAGCACCTTCAATACCAAGTGCCTTCGCCAGTTCTTTCAACTCAACGAGCTTTCTGCCCTCCAATTCACTTTTATCCATGGATAAATGATTATGACTTTAAATAAGGATTTTGTTATAAGAGTAAAATTTTCTGAGGAAAATTTTCGCGAAACGCGATCGATACGAATTCGATGGTGCAATATTACGAATATTATTCAAGTATGCAAATCGTGTTATGACATAGTTACCAACAATGCAGTCTGCAAATGTTTTTGCCGATTCCGGCGCATTCGCAGAAGATAACTTCAAATTGTTATATTCACCCTATGAGAAAACTGGCTTTACACTGGAAAATCCTGATTGCCATGGTGCTGGGCATCTTATGGGCGATTCTTTCGGGACTCTACGGATGGAATGATTTTACAGCAGACTGGATCGATCCTTTTGGTAAAATATTCATCAACTGCTTGAAATTCATCGCAGTTCCGCTGGTGTTGTTTTCGATTATTACCGGAGTGGCCGGTTTGGGCGATCCTTCCAAACTTGGGCGAATGGGGTATAAGACACTGGGGATGTATCTGATTACGACTGTCTTTGCCATATCTGTCGGATTGCTATTTGTGAATGTGGTTCAGCCCGGTGTTCAAAAGGATGAGAAGGTGCGGCTCGAGCATCGTCTGGAATACGAGATCTGGGCAACCGATCACCAGGTGGAAATCAAGGATGGCCGTTTGGAAATGGCCAATGTTCCACAGGAAAAGATTGACGAGGTCAGGGAACGATTGAATGCTGAGCAGGCGGACGCTGATATCCAGATGCTGGCGCAAAAGAATTCGGATGCCATAGCCAATAAAAATCAGGGGCCTTTACAGCCGTTGGTAGACATGGTTCCTTCAAATCTGATTCAGGCAATGGGGGATGGTAAGTTGATGCTCCAGGTCATTTTCTTTGCGCTCTTTTTCGGAATAGCGATGATATTGCTGCCGTATGAGAAAACCGCAACGGTGCGAAGTTTCTTCGATAACATGAACGACATCTTCATCAAAATGGTGCATATCGTTATGATTGCAGCGCCTTTCTTTGTGTTCTGTCTGATGGCGGGCGTGCTCTCGAAATCAGCCGACTCGATTCCTGAGTTGCTGGGCATTTTTGCCGATTTGGGGATTTATGGTCTCGTGGTCATTGTTGGACTGATGTTCATGCTTTTCCTGTTTTATCCGATTTTGCTGCGCCTTTTCGGTGTGAAGATCAGTTACAGTACTTTTTTCAAGGGACTCAGTCCTGCACAATTTCTGGCCTTTTCTACGAGTTCCAGCGCGGCTACCTTACCGGTAACGATCGAATGCGTGAATGAAAACCTCAAAGTACCGGAAGAAGCTACAGATTTTGTTTTGCCGATCGGGGCTACGGTAAACATGGATGGAACGTCACTTTATCAGGCCGTTGCCGTGATCTTCCTGGCCAATTATCACGATGTGGACCTTTCCATGATGCAACAATTGGGAATCGTAGCCACGGCAACGTTGGCTTCTATCGGGGCAGCTGCAGTACCGAGCGCCGGACTGATCATGTTGATGATCGTTTTGGATTCTGTCGGTTTGAATCCGCTGTGGGTCGCACTTATTATGCCAATGGACCGTATCCTCGATATGTGTCGTACTGTTGTCAACGTGACCAGCGATGCGACCGTCTCCGCCATCATTGCGAAGTCTGAGAAGATGATGGATTAGAAGATCACCCTGAATTGTCCCAAAGGCAGCAATCCGGTTTGGTATACTGTTTCGATCTTTCCTGATCCCGGGTTGAACGACTGGTAGAAAATGTTCCGGTGATTGGTAACGTTTTGAAGGTCAAAGGCAATTTCCTGGGTGACGCGTTTCCGTATTAATTTCAGACTTAGTCGCGTGTTTAGCTTGTAAAAAGTCGGGTATTGTTCGGCGTTGATTCGATCATTGTCAAGAATTTCTTCACCTGCTGCAATGGATTCATCGAGGAGGATCGGTGTGTAGCGTCCACCGCCGTTCATCACGAATTTTATATCCAGTGCCAGTGCGACGATCATGCGTGGTTTTCCGTTTTCACGTGGAGCGGCATTTTCGTTGAAACGGAGTTCGTATCCACCAAGCACATTGGACGTGAAATTCCCGTTGAACCCCGTACTTCGTGTAATCCCGTCACTACCTTCGTACGTGGACTCAAACACAGAGCCGTTGAGCATAAAATAGAATCCCTTTTCCATGCGTTTTTCGAAGGTCATTTCGACACCATAATTTCGTCCTGTCCCATTATTGACAAGTGAATCAGGAATACTGCTGTAGAATTTGGAGCCGTAGTTCAACAGCGAATAGGCGGAGGATTTTTGTTCCACCGGGGCATCATGAATGGATTGTCCGTACAACTCCAGTCTCAGGTGTAAACCGTATTTAAAATAGGTGTCGTAGCCAAGGACCAGATGGTGGCTTTTGGTGAATCCAAGTTTCTTGTTGGTCATGATCGTTGTGTTGGCATCCACAAAGTCTTCCTGAAAATAGACTTCGAGTGGTTGCATCTGGCTGTGGTATCCGTAGGATAAGGAAAGCTTGTTTACTTTGTTCATCGCCCAGACCATTCCCAGGCGAGGTTCCAGATTTCCGGAATTCGAAAGCAGCAGGTACTGGTAATACATTCCAGCGTTGAGCGTAAGATTGTCTGAGGCTTTGAACTGGTAAGAAAGGTAGGGACGAACCAGCCAGGAAGTTCCTTTCGTATCGTGTATGTCAACATACTGTTGGTATTCATTGCGCCAGATACTGTCGTGAAGCGTGAAGAATAACCAGTCCGCGAAAAAACCGGTCTTAATGTAGTGACGTGAATTGAGCTTGTTGATGTAATGAAGTCCGGTCGTTTGTTTTCCCTGAACGGCATTCTTCATATAGTAATTGAACGGATTTTCGAGATTGTTGTCCAATGTGTCATTCTGAATGATGTTGGCCGACGACTGAATTCCCAGTGTTGCGACAATAAAGCTGTTTGCGTTGATACGTTGCTTGTGGTTGATCCCGACAAAGCCTGTCTTCCCGGTAAAATAAGTGTTCTCTCCACCTGTACTGTACAGGTCATCTTCTGTGGCAGAAGCGAGCAGGTCGATCTTACTGATGCCTCCCAAACCGAAGATACTGGTGACTCCCTTTTTGTTCGGGAAGTTGAATTTGAAGGTCATGTCCTGATATTTCGGAACAGATGTCGTTCCGAAGTTTACTCCCATGGCTGCGAGCAAGCCAAGTGCTGAGTAGCGATAATTGATTGCATAAGAACCTTTGTACTTCTTGGAAAAAGGTCCCTCGATCATTCCTTCGAAGCCGTTGAACCCGACTTGTGCAAGGAATTCATGTTTATCGCTGTTGCCATTACGAAAATGAAGGTCGAAAACTCCCGCTAGAGCATTTCCATACTCGGCTGGGAAGGCTCCTGTCATGAAATCGGACTTCTGCAGCATGTTTGGATTGATCATACTCACAGGCCCGCCTGTTGTCCCGAAATTGGCAAAGTGGTTCGGGTTCGGGATGTCTACGCCTTCCAGACGGTAGAGGACGCCTGTCGGAGAGTTTCCACGGATGATGATGTCGTTACGCGAATCGTCGGCTCCCTGAACACCTGCGAAATTTTGTGCCATTCGTGCCACATCACCCAAACTTCCGGCATAGCGCTGCGATTCCTCAATGGTGAAGGAACGAGCACTGTTCGTGACCATATTGTTGTTCAGGTCTTCTGCCCGGGAACCTTTTGCGACTACTTCGTCGATCTCTTTCACCAATCCTGTCATGCGGATATCGAATGAGAGTTCTTTGGTCATGACTTCCAGGTTGGGAATTTCCACAGTTTTATATCCGATGGCAGTGATGCGCAAAGAATGTCTTCCGCTCGGGATGCCATCTATCCGGAACAATCCGTCGAAATCGGCTATACTTCCCATCACGGGATCGGTAGTAATGACAACAACTTTGGCTCCGGGGATTGGTTCTTCGGAGAGTTCATCCATTACCTTTCCTTTGATGGTTCCGGTAATGGCTTGTGCAAACAGTAAATGAGTCGCGATAAGCAGTGAGATGGAAAGTAGGTATTTCATCGTTTGATTTCGTTGATGCCGCAAAAATACAACTCATGTAGAAACCAACGGACCCTTTTCACATGTAAAGCAAAAAGTCCCTATTCAACTGTAAGGATTACTGTTTTATCTGTTGAACAGTGATCGTATTGATTGCTGCTTTTTGTGCTAGTGAGTCATTATCGCAATTTGTTTCAATCTATTCACGATTTTTACGTTATGGGATACATGCGAATGATTGCGTTGTGCTGTCTGGTGTTTGTTTCTTCTTTGCTAAATGCAATGGAAGAGATCGTCGATTTCGGTGATAATCCCGGAAAGCTGAAGATGTATTTGCATGTTCCGTTTGACATGAAAGGGGCCGTTCCTTTGGTAGTTGCATTACACGGGTGTTCGCAGGATGCTACGGAACTGGCGGAGCAGTCTGGCTGGAATGCGTTGGCAGACCGTTATGGTTTTGTTGTTCTGTACCCGGAGCAGCGGTCCATGAACAACATGTCGAACTGCTTCAATTGGTTTTTACCCAAAGATCAAACAGGGGATCGCGGTGAACTTGCTTCGATTCGAAACATGATGGATTATGCTGCCGGGATTATTTCGATCGACTCAAAGCGGATCTATGTGTATGGCCTTTCTGCAGGAGCTGCGATGGCTAATAATTTATTGGCGAACGATCCTGCCGGGTTTGCCGGGGGAGCCATCTTTGCCGGAGGAGCTTACGGTTCGGCTACGAATGCCTGGCAGGCGATGCAGGTCATGATGAGTCCGAAAGATCGTTCACCAGAGGAATGGGGCGAGCTTTTGCCGGTACGTGTGGATGTTGAGTATGCTCCCAAAGTAATTGTTTTTCAGGGAGAAAATGATGACGTGGTCGATCCGGCAAATGCGCTGGAACTGATCGATCAATGGAGTTTTGTGCATGGAATGGATGCAGAACCGGACAGGGTGGAAGAAAAGTTTGCCGGAGTGCCGCAAGTGACCAGATCATCATATACATCAGCCAAACAACCGGAAGCGGTTGTGTTTTATTCGGTTGCTGGCCTGGGACATCGGTTACCAGTCGATCCGGGAAACGGAGAGCGTCAGGGAGGAGCGAACGGAATGTTCACTGAAGACATTGATTTCTTTTCAACCTGGTACGTGGCAAGAGATTTCGGTCTTATTCCGCTGGAATGAGTTTTTCTTTCAGGTACTGTCCGGTGTAGCTTTCCGGACATTCGATCATTGCCTCAGGAGTTCCGGCAAAGACGACATGCCCGCCTTTATTTCCCCCTTCCGGTCCCAGATCAATGACATGGTCAGCACACTTTACAACTTCCAGATTGTGTTCGATCACAATGATCGAATGTCCATTGTTGATCAATTCATTGAAGGCGATCACGAGCTTATTGATATCGTGGAAATGAAGCCCGGTAGTGGGTTCGTCGAAAATAAATAGGGTAGCAGGAGATCCGCTTCCTTTGGCGAGGAAGGAGGCCAGTTTGATTCGTTGTGCTTCTCCGCCACTCAATGTGCTGGATGCCTGTCCGAGTTTCAGATAACCGAGTCCAACCTTCACCAGGGGTTCAATCTTCTGCACGATCTTTTGTTCAAGTCGCTCCTTGCTTTCTCCGAAGAACTCATAGGCCGTTTGGATGTCCATGTTCAGCAGATCGGCAATGGATTGGTCGCGGTATTTTACTTCGAGAGTTTCCTGCTTGTATCTGGCGCCGTGGCATTGCTCGCAGGTAAGGTGAATATCGGCCATGAACTGCATGCTCACGGTGATCTCTCCTTCGCCTTCACACATTTCACAGCGCCCTCCTTCCACATTGAAACTGAAGAATCCGGCTTTGTAATTACGCTGCGTGGAAAGCGGCTGACGTGCATAAAGTTCCCGGATATCGTCAAAAGCTTTTACATAGGTGATCGGGTTACTCCGTGATGATTTTCCGATGGGATTCTGATCCACAAATTCCACTGCTTTGACATGCTGCATGTCTCCCGAGAATGAGGCAAATTCACCTTGTTTATCACCGTAAATGCCCAGTTCTTTGCGAACAGCCGGCAGAAGGATCTCACGTACCAGGGTTGACTTTCCCGATCCGCTTACTCCAGTCACGCATACCAGTGAATGCAAAGGGAAATCCACGTCGATTTTCTTCAGGTTGTTTTGTCGGGCTCCGGTAATGCTTAATTTGTTCTTTGAACTTCTGCGACGTTCCGGTACAGGGATCATTTGTTGTCCTGTAAGGTATTGCGCTGTCAAGCTGTTTTCAGCGTGGATCAGGTCGGCATGTGTTCCCTGAAAAACAATTTCACCTCCGTAAACACCGGCTCTGGGACCGATGTCGAGGATTTCGTCGGCTGCACGCATCATGTCTTCTTCGTGTTCTACCACGATCACTGTGTTTCCGAGATCTCGCAGTGAATGGAGAACATTGATCAGGCGAGAAGTGTCTTTCGGGTGAAGGCCGATGGAAGGTTCATCAAGGATATACATGGAGCCCACCAGACTACTGCCGAGGGAAGTGGCCAGATGGATTCTTTGCGATTCACCGCCGGAGAGCGAATTGGATGGTCGGTTCAGGGTGAGGTAGCCGAGACCTACCTGTGTCAGAAAGAACAGACGTGAGGTGATCTCCGGTAAAATGCGTTTGGTAATCTGCAGGTCTCGCTTCTCTGGTTCAAGTGACTGAAAGAAGTTGAGCGCATCCTCAACAGGCATCAGTACAACATCCGAAATTGACTTCTCACCGATCTTCACGTAATTGGCGTCCTTGCGAATGCGTGTGCCACGACAATCCGGACAAAGTGTTTTCCCTCGATAGCGGGAAAGCATCACCCGGTATTGGATCTTGTAAGATTTGCTTTCCACCATTTCGAAGAACTGACGGATACCTTTTACGCCTTTTCCTCCGTTCCAGAGGAATGCGTATTCTTCATCGTTAAGATCAGCAACCGGACGGTGGATCGGGAAACCATCTGCTTTGTCGATAAAGCGATGCAGGTATTTTTCCATCTTCTCTCCTTTCCAGGGGGCGACGGCACCTTCATAGACGCTCAGTTGTCGGTTCGGGATAACGAGGTTCGGGTCAATGCCGATCACCTGTCCGAATCCTTCACAGGTATTACAGGCGCCAAACGGATTATTGAAGGTGAAGAAGTGCTCATTCGGTTCCTGGAATTCCATGCCGTCCAATTCAAAGCGATTGGAAAAAGAACTCCGTTTACCGGTACTCAATACTTCTACAAAACATTCCCCATGACCTTCGGCGAATGCAAGTGCGACGGAATCTCCGTAACGCGATACGTTGTCATCGTCTGAAAAATCTATGGAAAGACGGTCAATTACCAGGAGTGATTCCTCAATACCCTCTGGTGGGTTTTCTACGATATCGTCGATGGTGAAAAAATCGCCGTTCTTATAAAGTCGGACATATCCTTGTTGGCGAAGAATCTCCAGTTGTCGCTGAATTCCGTAGCTGGCAAAACCGCTCAGCGGAGCAAGGATCAGGCATTTTTCTCCGGTTTCCATTTTACGCAGGAAGTCAACAACATCGCTGACATCGTGCTTTTTGACTTCTTTACCGGAAATGGGAGAGAAGGTACGTCCAACTCTGGAGAACAACACCTTCAGGTAATCGTAGATCTCAGTGGTTGTTCCGACGGTTGAACGCGGGTTACTGGAACTGACTTTCTGTTCGATCGCAATTGCCGGAGAGATTCCTTTGATATAGTCGGCTTCCGGTTTGTCAAGTTTTCCGAGGAACTGCCGTGCGTAGGAAGAAAGACTTTCAATATAGCGGCGCTGTCCTTCCGCATATAAGGTATCGAATGCAAGCGAAGACTTTCCCGATCCGGATAATCCGGTGATCACGGTGAGCTTTCCATGAGGAATGCGCACATCCATATTTTTCAGGTTGTGAACACGCGCTCCTTTAACTTCAATCGATGCCTGTTTCAAGATTTTCGGTTTGATTCTTCAAAGATACAGGTAATAGGAATACGGGCTGCAGCGACTTTTTAACCGGATAAAAAATCATTGGCAATCCCTGTCTTTTCGGGAATTTTGAAAAAAAGTCATTTTTTTTCCAACCATTCCATTATCCTGTTCGTTGTAGGTTACAGATGAATTTTTTTGGAAGGGTATTTGTATTTTCCGGATTAATTCGTAGATTAGTAGTTATTATTCCTAATTAAAAACGCGGAGCCTATAGCATAACATTACTTTAAACACAGTTTGATTTTTTAAGAATTAAACTTTAATACAGTAAGTTATGGCTATGAATAACATCGACGACCGCGGACTAGTCAAAGCATATATTAATGGTGATGAGAAAGCTTTCGAAGCTTTATTGATACGTCATAAAGACAAGATCTACCGTTTTATCTATCTCAAAGTTCGGGATAGCGCTTTGGCACAAGACATCTTCCAGGACACGTTTATTAAAGTGGTGAATACGCTCAAGGCGGGTTCCTATAACGAAGAGGGTAAATTTCTGCCATGGGCGATGCGTATAGCTCATAACCTGGTGATTGACTTTTTCAGAAAGAGCAACAAAGTGCGCATGGTTTCGGAATCATCTTCCGCACGAGATGATTTCAATGTGTTTCACACTTTGAAGCTGGAAGATGAGAACGTGCAGGATGAAATGACCCGTTTGGAGTTGGAGTCACAGATGGTAGATCTGATCGAATATCTTCCGGAGTCACAGCGTGATATTCTGAAGATGCGCATCTTCAATGAGATGTCCTTCAAGGATATTGCGGAAATGGAAGACATCAGTATCAATACTGCGTTGGGAAGAATGCGTTACGCATTGATCAACCTTCGTAAGCTGATTGAGAAGCATGATTTAGTAGTACACTATTGATTTTAGTAAGATAGATAGTAGGTTTAGGTTAGAAAAGAAAGGCCGCTGTTTCCAGCGGCCTTTCTTTTTAATTGTTTGTACTTTCT
>JBNKYR010000119.1:0-11424 GCA_050300995.1 Crocinitomicaceae bacterium
TTTAATACTGGTTACACTGGGTAGTGGTTCGATAAAAAGAATCTGTGCTTTAGGATTACTTTTGTTGGCGACCTTTTTTCTTGAGAATACATCAAAATGAACATCAACTTCTCGTTTCTCAGCATAACCAAATTGATTGCTGACAATTTGATTTCCATGTTGGGTGATCATTGGAGTAAAGGCTTTAGCGATTCGGACATAGTCCCGCTGATTGTAATAAAGAATTTCCCAGAAATGCATCATGATACCTTGGGCAATTGAGTTGCCAAAACAGTGACTAAGAGCAAGGCATACGCGTCCAAGGAGAAAATTTTGTTTATTCTTGAATTTACCGAAAAGAGCAGTATCGAAGGCTGCTTTCTGATTGTGAAAATTTTTCACCATCCATTCTTGAATTTCTGGAAATTCGTCTTGGTGTTTAAAGCCGGATGTTTCAAAGAAATATTCCAATGATTGGGAAACTGAATCAGCGACTTTCGGGTAGTTGTCAAGGTTTATTTTCTCTTCAAGTGCATAGATTACAGCGGTTATACTGACATTCATTATCGACCATTTCCAGAAGGGGGTGAGCCAATCATATCGGGCATTCAATTCATTTCCTGATTGGGAGAGCATGACACGCACATCATGTCCTCGTTTAATAATGTTCCCGATATGTTGCTCATGGGCACCGCCCGAGCTATCAATACTATTGATCTCTTGAATTAGCGCATAAATAGAATGAGGAATTCGGGTGTTGAAACGCCCCCTTTTCACGAGTTCAGTACAAGAATCTGTGCTGCGGCTTTTCCCTTGAATGTGTTCGTCATAATTGAAAAGAGCTCTTTTACCAAGATTCCCGACCGATCCGATGCCAAAAATGACGGCGTTTTGGACAATGGAGTCTAGGTATTGATTATCGTATTCCTTGGTGAGAGCCGTTTCCATATATTCGGCATTGCGATAATTTTTGGGTAGGGAAGAAAGAAAAAGGAGCGAGGCAAAGTATTCGTCAAGGTGTGGGTCAATATGCAATATGATTCGATCTAGATCCTTTAGGTTTTGAATGGATTTAAAATCAGTGCGACGCAAAACATGGTGAACGTAATCAAACGATGCCTGGTTCAATGCATTAAGTACACCACCGTATTTCGTAATATCTGAACGAGTGATCGTGATCATTTTACTTCTTCTTTTACGCGTTGAATAACCAGACAGGAGGCGTCGTCTTGTGGCCAGTGACTTCTCGTTTTGTCCAGAAGTTGATTGAGTACTTCTGTATGGAATGAAGAACTGATATCCGAGAAACCAGGCTTCAAGCCGGGAGCTTCTAAAAATTTAATCAGGGAAGGGTGTTCAAGGGCTTTTTGCGATTGAAAACCATCGCTCAAAATCGAAACGTGATCGAGCTTATCCGTGTTTCCATAGGCGATCAATCTCAGAACCGGTCTTTTATTCGTGAGCAAGTTGCCTGAAAGGAAGCTGGATGTTCTTTCGAGAACAATACTTTTTCCATTGTGGTGGATGATCCCATCACCGGCTCCAAAGACGAAGTATTCTCTTTCAAGAATCATAATACCAAGACAGGTGGTGGTGAGGAAATGCGATGTGATTTTACTCTTTCTTGTTTTTCCTGAAAGAGTGTAGGCGAGGTCACGGTACCGCTTCCGAAATGATGTGTCGAGGAGATGAACGAAGAGTTTTGGTGAGATACCTTTTCTGAATGCAATGGCATCGAGACAGGTTTGTGCTATAAGGAAGGAGAGGAGATTCGCTCCAACTTCATTGTTGGAGAAGTCTCGTTTTATGGAGGGGTGCGAACTTGATGTTCCGTCACACAAAATACCGACAATACATGCATCCTGCAAGACAATTTGAATTGCATCCTGATTGTTCATGCCATGTCGTGCGTGAAGTGATCCTCTTCGGGATAGTGCTCCTACTGAGAAGGGAAGTTTCGTCCGAGCATTTTTCTCCAGGAGCCCAGGGTTTGAAAAGAAGGGAGCACGCTCCCATGGAAATAGTGTCATGGCCATATAATGTTGTATCGTTTAAGAAAGAGTGCGAGTTCCGGTGGATCGGGCTTTTTTAAAGATTGAGGAGTTCGTAAGATTCGCACAGGTTTTGTGTGTGATGGACGCTTGGTCCTTGGTCTTGTTTTTTCTTTAACAGAGGCAAAACTTCTTTTGCCGAGATAGAGAATGTCAAACAATTTGCTGTACAAGTCAGGTGCTTTTTGTCTGATGTCTAGTAATCGTGCTTTAACCTTTTGGTATTCATTTCCAAGAACCGCATGGTGTTTTCCACTCCTTCCATTTCCTTCAATGAAGGAGAAAAAGCTAATATTTTCACGTATTGCAGCTGTATCCGAAAGTGTTGTACAAGGCACAAAATAGGGATGGCAACCAACCAAAAACTCAAAGCATACGATGGCAAGCGCGTAGAGGTCGCTTCCTGCGTTATGACTATAGTTCCCATTCATGTCCTTATCGTTTGCAAGAACATTTGGACACACATAGCCTTGCATTCCTTCAACTCTTGTCGGGTGCCCAGGAATACCGTAGGAGTCAACATCTACCCAATAGACTTCGTTTTTTGAAGAAACAAGGATGTTCTTGGGATTGAGATCACCGACAATCATTTTGTATTGATGAATGAGTGCAAGATCAGAGAAGAGCTGGCGTGCAATACTGAAAGCCTGATTGTCATCTAGATCGACTCTCTTGAAAGTGCCATCAAGTAAATTAAAATGGATTTCTTTGAAATTCTTACATTGAACGAAGAGTTGCATAGAAAACCCACAGAATGAAGAGTCTTCAAATTCCCGAGCGATTTCGAGGGGATAGCTGAATTTATCTTTAAGTACTGACTCTTCAAACAAGGATTGATGTTGTACAAGAGCCTCAATTTTAGCCTGCTTTTGATTGCGATAGACCTTCCTGATGTCTTTGACTGCAACCGTTTTGTTGATGGGGTAAATATTTGCCTCACCACCCTCTCCAATCTTCATGGTTTCGTCAGCAATTTCAATATGATCACCGATATAATATTTCTTCATGATTTGTGAATCTTAAACTGTGGATAACCTGTGAACAATGTGCGGTTAAGTATTTGACATACAGTTAGTATTAATGGTATAGTCTCTAATGAAACAAATAATCTTTACAACATGAAAAACATTAATCAAATAGAAATCAGTCAGAAGGATTTGCGTGGAATTACGCTTCACGATTTTCATAGTCAACTGCTCAAAATTGGACCGGTGGATGGTTCGAGTTTGATAATAATGAACACTGCTGACAGGGGAAGTTCGTTGTACGCAGAAGGGGAACCATACTGCACGTATGATATAGTCCGGTCGAACGGATTTGATCGCCAAAACGCGATTGAAAAGCAATGGGAAGAACTCTTTCACAAACATGTGGTGAGTTTTAGCCACGTTCTCATCGGAACTCCGTGATTTCAACAACTCAATAGAAACTCGTCCATTATGGACGGGTTTTCTATTGCAAAATGTTATCCCGAATGTCATATCGTTGACCAAATTTCAAAGGCATCCGAAATAGCCTCCTTATTTATTCCCTTGAGAGGAATAACACTTGAAAAGCCGAGGGACTCTCCGAGTTTGTTCAACTGTTCCTCGCTCAGTTGTGAATTCATCCATCCAATGAGAGTAGAGGAATGGTGAAGATCATCGTCTTTGAGTTTCTGCATGAGTTTGTTGATGTCCTCGGGTTTATACTTGTAGCTTTCAGTATCAGCACCGTCGGTCATCACACAGATCATTACGCTAGGATGTTTTCCAATGCGTTTGATTGAATTCACTTCAATGTAGATTTTTGAAATCGCCTCATAAAGCGAATCAAACAGTGCGGTCGTACTCATCGGAGAATAGTTCACCAGGTTCAGAGCAGTGACCCTGTCGTTCCCATGTTCATCAAGGGGTGTAAGCACATTGAGGGTAGTACTTTTGTGGTTAAAAAGGTACTGCGATAAATACAGTTGATTATTTCGCGTGAACGGGGAATTTCGCAATCGCTGAAGAGCGAGTTCATGTGCTGCAATCACATCCCTTTCTGCTGACAACATGGATCCCGATGCATCAATCAACAGTGACATATAGATTGGCTTGCCGACAAACTCCACTTTCTTTTCTGGTTCGAAGTCCATGATCTTAGAATCCTCAAGGCTTTGTTTGAAAGCTTCTTCTGAAATGGCGCCGCTCTGTCGGAGTGCATTCAAGGTCATTTCAGGAGTGCCTGAAAGGAGTTCCCGGTACTTTTTGAAGTTCATACCTCGGAGTTTTTTCCGTGCATATTTTTCGTACCAGTCAATGACAATAAAGCATTTAGACAGATAACTTTCGGTGCGGTTCCGATTAAAGAACTCGGTTCCTGAATATTCCGGACTTCCGAGAGTACACATCTCTTCAACGAGGTTTTTGACATCATTACCGATTGCTTTTTCGACAAAAAGGATATCGACAATGTGACGCACAGAACCCTGTTTTACCCGACTTTTGATCTTTCTACTGTACATTGCATAGCAGAGATTTTCGGTAAACTTGGCTATTGCTGCCATGATCTCTTTTTCACTTGTGGTATCGCGTTCAAACACTTGTTTGAGTGATCCAATCGCAGCATATTCGTATCGCTCGGCAGCTACGATGTGTTGAGGTTTTCTGTTATTTTTCATCTTTCTTATTTAAGTTCAAATATTTATTGAGGGTGTTCGTACTCATCTTTAGAAGTTTCGCCGCCAACGTTTTGTTTCCATCGGCGAGCTCATATACCTCCAGCACTTTATCTATTATTGCATAGTCAACATTCAGGTGATCGACAATATCATCGTGATTGATCCTCGCAGGTAAATCATCCCGTGCAATATGTCGTCCTTCAACGGTAACATAGAGGCCTTCGATAAGCCCATGGAGTTCTCTGAAGTTTCCTGGAAAGCTATATAGGAGGAGGGTTTCGAGAGCATCTTCTGCTAAATATTTCCGCTCCCGATCCCTGTCACCATCCTTATATGAAATGATCTTTTTTGATTCTTCGATGAGGAAATGTTCAAAGATTTCAATTCGTTCTTCACGCGAGAAGGCACGAAGGGGGATAGTCTCAATGGCAACGCCAAACATCCGATGGTAGAGGTCTTCGCGGAATTCTTTTGCCTTTACTTTCTCCAGAAGATTTGCGTTCGTTGCATAGATTATTTGGACATTTACATGTTCTGTATCAGTACCACCAACCTTTTGAATTTCTCCACTTTGGAGTACACGAAGGAGGGCACTTTGCATGAAGGGTGTGATATCACCGATTTCATCAAGAAAGAGCATGCCATTGTTCGCTTTTTGGAAGAACCCTTGTTTGGTGTATATCGCATCGGTGAACGCTCCTTTTTCATGACCAAACAATTCTGAGCGCAATAGTTCATCTGTAAAACCGGCGCAATTGACGGCGCAATATTCTCCCTTTTTTAATTTGCGCAAGGAATGTCTATAAATGTGCTTTGCGATTTCTTCTTTTCCTGTACCGGTCTCTCCGATGATTACGATTCCAATTTTGTCATGTTCGGAGGCTATTTTTTTTGCTCTCTCATAGACACGTTTCATCCCTTCATTGTTCGTAAAGAGGTTCAATTTATGATCGTCTTCTTTTTCTGAATGAGAATCGAGAGCACGTGCTTTATATGTACGGGACTTCTGAATGGCTGAGTCATTACGCTCGTGGATGTATGGAATGTCGAACAGATCGATCGGGATTTTTGATTTAACCGAGTACCAAGTACTTTTTGATAGATCCGTGCCTGGTGTTATGAATGCTTCGAGGATTGTATCTGGAAATTCTCTTTGAATGTCATTGATAAGTGATACAATTTCGTCAAGTAGGGTTGTTTGATTTTCATTGTTCAAATGCGCATACCGAAGGGTGTGTGTAAGGTTGTTGTCCTCTATTTCCATTTCGAGGTAGTCACGAAGGGCCCGAAATTGTTTCCAGAGTATAAGATTCTCTTCGTTTTCCGGATCAGGTTTATTTTGAAGACCCTCCGAGAGGAGTATATGCTGATCATAGTCTTTAATTTGATTTTGATAAAACTCGCTATGAATTCCGTGACTGAGGACGCGAAGTGGGTTTTCCTTATGGAAGTCATTTACAGGGTCAATAAACGAAAACAAAATCTTCATACTCGTGTAGTTAACAGTCTGGTGAAATGGAGGTCTTTCTTAGCCATGCAATAGTCAATAATTGATCACCTCTTTCAAAAAACGAACTCTGCCTAAGTGCCGCCTTGAGGGAACACGCAGTTATTTTCCTGGGTTTGGTTTTTGGCCTATGTATATCGAACTCGTTCATTGTTTCTTGGTAAAACAGGTTTGACCTGAACTGATTCCAAACATAGAATTCCAGACTCACTCATGAGTACGGAAAACCGCACAGCCGATAAGCTGATTGGATCAGGGATTGACGACTTGCAGCATTGGGTTACAGGAGATGTGTTTAGGGGTGTAGGTTCCTGCGGAAGGAGCGCCGATAACAGGACGACATTTCTTCGCTCTATAACAAAGCAGGCCTGCTTTCTTCAAAAAGTCCAAAGGATGAAGAAGGCGTTGCTTTTATTGATGTTGTATGTTGCAGCAGTCTCTTTCTCTTCATGTGAGAAAGATGACGTCCACCCCAAGCAGGATGGCGTCGAAAAGGATTGTTGTGATGACAACGGAGACCTTCCATCGAATCCCGGAAAGGGTTGATGTAGGTTTTGAAGAGGCTGTTCCGAAAGGAGCAGCCTTTTTTCGTGAAAAGCAATACCTTTAGTTTATGTCTCAATGGCAGCAGATAATTACCGCCCTATTTACCCTGATCAGCATTGGTAGTTGTTCACATGCTTTGTCAGGCCCCATAGACACCCTTTGGTTTAACAAACTTGAGAATAAGGCTATTGGTTATTATCGCCAGAAGTCGATGGAGAAATACTTTTCGACAAGCCTACGGTATTTAAAGGCTGCTGAAGCCAGGTCATTCGAATCCGGTATTGGTAAGGGAAACTACTTTGTGGGGAGTTATTACTACGCTGTATCGCAATATGACAGTGCTTACTACTATTTCTACCATGCTCAAAAAAAATATAAGCAGGTAAACGATAGCGTAGGGGTTGCTGAAAATCTCCTGAATATGGCCATTATCAGCAAGAACGTTGCAGACTATTATACAAGCGAATCTCTTTCGGTTGAGGCGCTGCGGTACCTGAATGGTCTAAGCGATACAGCACTTGTGACAGCGTTGTACAATAACCTCGGGGTCATATTTAGTGAACTTGAAGATTATGAACGCTCTGTTTCCTGGTATACGAAAAGTCTCCGATTGGCTTCAGAACCAGTGGAACTCCTTACACTGCGTAATAATATTGGTGTCGTTTACCGAAAAAGGAAGCAGTTTGACCAAGCCCTTGATTACTTTGAAAGTGCTTTATCGGTAGATGGACAGGATGGCGTTCCCGAGTACAGGGCTATGGTCATCGATAATATTGGCTATGCCAAATTCCTCCGAGATGGGTCAGGGATCGAAGAACTGCTTCAGGCGAAAGAAATGCGGGAGCGGATTAGTAATCAGCGAGGAATTATAACGAGCTACCTGCATCTAGGTGAGTATTATCTCAAACAAGATCAAAGGGACAAGGCAATCGACTATTTGAAACGATCACTAGAGCAATCTCGGAAGATTGGCAGTACCAAATCTGAGCTTTCCGCATTGCTGCTTTTGGCAGAATCAAACGCTGAATCTGAGTATCTTGATCAGTACCTCAGGATTCAAGATAGTGTGGCGAGATCCGAAAGGATATTGAGGAATACTTTTGCTTCAATTCGCTTTGAAACAATGGAATCCGAAGTAAGGAATCTGGAACTTGAAACCAAGAATTCGAAGATGGCCCTTAAACTGGAATCTGAGCGAAAAAATAATGCCTATTTGTGGGGGATAATTGGAGGACTTTTTCTCCTCTTTCTGATCGTCTTTTTGTATGTCCGCTATCGAAGACGCCGGTTGGAGTTCAAGGCTCGCATAGAACAGCTTCGAGCAAGACTTGAGGAGCAAGATCGAATTTCAATGCAACTTCACCATGATATAGCAAATGATTTGCTTAGTAGTATTGGACAATTTGATGCAAGGAACAAGGAGCTTCAGGATGACGAACTGGAACAGAGTATTAATTTTTTGGAATCAGTTTACCTGAGTACCGTTCAGGTGTCCCACGAACTCGGTTCACAGCGATTTAAGGGATTACCATTCAAGCGCGGAATGCAGATCTTATTCGCACAAATTGAGAAAACAGGTGATCTTGAATTACATCACGAGGGTTTGGAATCTGTAAACTGGGAAACTGTTCCGATTGAACTTCGTTATGAAGTATATTTGATCATAAAGGAGCTTGTTTCGAATGTTCAAAAGCACGCCAAGGCAACATTCGCAAAGGTCGGTTTTGAAGAGCGCAAAAATAACCTGATTCTTTGGGTGGAAGACAATGGCATTGGAATGAATGTCTTGGGTTCTTCCGGCATTGGTTTAGTGACCATTGAACGAAAGATCAAAGACGAGCTTAAAGGCAAATTTGTCATACATTCATCACCTAGCGGTACGAGAGTAAATATTAATATACCAATCCAATGAAAAGGCAAAGGGAGTATCGGATTTTGGTTGTTGAAGATCATCAATGTTCGAGTCAGGGAATAGTTGATACTCTTCAATCATCCGAAGAGTTTACGTTTGTTATTGAGGCCACTTGTTCAGCTGATGAGGCCTACACAATGGTGGTTGATAGATCCTTCGATATCATTTTGCTTGATATTTTTCTGGAACGCGAACCGAATCAAAACCTTGTTGATGGGGATGATCTTCTCCAACAATTCAATAAGGAGGAAGATCGTCCAAGGGTAATTGTCTTTTCTAAAGTTAAGTCCATTGAAACACTTGATTATGTCATTCACCATTTAGGTGCAGAAGGGTATATTCTTAAAGGACGCAATGGTTTAGAAGAGGTACTACCGGCTGTTGACTGTGTTTTGCATGAAGGAAGCTATTATAGCGAGGCGGTTATGGATATTCTATCGCAGTATTCTGACCTCATAGAAATTGATCGCGTAGATCGAATGATTCTCAGGATGCTTGTACAAGGTCATCTACAAAAGGAGATACCAGGGCGATTGACGGAACACGGAATTGAACTTAGTGAAAGGGGAATGGAAAAGCGAATAAACAAGCTCAAATTAAAGTTCGGGGCGATCACCTTACCGCAACTCATTTATAAAGCGATCAAAGAAGGAATCATTCGGATGGAATTTTCTTAAGTGCTCAATTTTTGAGCAGGGATTTCAAATTTTACACACACTACAAAAAGTAAGGCCTCCAAAAATGGGGGCCTTTTTTCATGGTGTTGTTTTTGGCCTTTGAGAGGACAGAAATAAACGCAGAAAATGAATTTTCAAGACAAACAAGGAGCAAAAATAAAGGAAATACCAGTAGCAGCGAAAGCGGATCGAACGCGGACGACGCCTGTGCACGAGGCAGTCACGCGACAGCATACCGTGATCTTGTTGGCGACTGGAGTAGCAGGTGTCCACTCTGGGTGTGGACACCTGTTTTTATTCATTCAATACATATAACTATGTCAGCATTCATCAACATTATTTCGCAGTCAATCGAAGCCATCAATCATGATTGGTTCTCGAATGATGAGCAGTTCTTTATTCTTAAAGGAATCTCAACTCAAATTGAAACACCTGATCGGCGCGATGAGGCATTCAAACTCCTTTGTCGAATTCAGTCCGGGAATTTGCGGACACATGGGGGCCGCATGTATTACCACTACCTGAAGGCAAAGTACTTCCGGATGGATTTTGATACAAGCGGAAATTACGACCGCTTAGAACAGGCCGAAGGTTCCATTCAGAAGGTATTTGAAATAGGAAGAGAACACGGTGTTAACGTGCACAGTCCGAAGTATTACTTCGCCCGTGCTTATATCTACTTTCTTTTGGCCAAACATGCGAGCGGGGAGGGCCAGACCAAACAACACTATAAACTCCTTAGCGCATTGTCGGATCTCACATCGCGATTTACGAATTCATCAGCGAACTGGCTGTATAACGAAGTCAGAACATTTGCGCTCGCGAACGATTTACAACTCCCGTAATGATTGTGAGCAGGAAACATATCACGGCTGAGTTGATCCGAGCAGGCTTTGTAGTTGACGTGGATCGGCTTCCCGGTATTATCGCCATCTCGCGGCGCAGGGATCCGGGCTTCCACTTCCTGCTCAAACGTAGGCACTACTTCAGACCATGGGTCAGGCTCCTGCTTAGACTCGAATTTCAAAAGAACAATAACCCCAAATACATAAACAATGAAAAACCAAGAAGTATATCACTTTAAAAACGCAGAGCTCGAAAGGGAGCTCGCGCAATTGGCAAGCGACGGGAATACCCTTGCAGAAGAACATGCCCTTGACACGGCAGGGCAGAATCTACCGAAACAGGACAGTCCATCGCGACCATTTCTGGGACCGATTACCGCCTTTTTCAATAAAGGAATTGCCATGATCCGGACGACGCTTCAGTCGGCACTTACCGAAACCGATCTGGAACAGGCCGAATGTGATCTTAAGGAGAAGAAGGTAGCTATTGCAGAGCAAACCGAAGAGATCAACAATGACGTTCGACTCAAGAAGAGGGAGCTGGAGAAGTTCCAGAAGAAAGGGAAGAACACCCCGATCAGAAAACTGAAACGTTGGCGGTTGCTCAGACCCTTTACGATTGCCATTGGTCTTATTGATGTTGCGATGAGTTCAGGTTCGTTCCAGCAGATGGGGTATTCCTGGATCATGTCAGTTGCTATCGGGCTCTCCCTTGGGATTGCCATTTACCTGTTGGCAGAATTCTACCCACAGATTCTGGATCGATGTAAAACCAGGCGGATGAAGCTCGTGGTTTTCGCAACGACGTTTGTGGCCCTTACGATCGTTTTCTACACGATCGGGTACTTCCGTGCAAAGGGAATCGAAAGCGTATCTGGCATTATTGCCTCTCCATGGAGCTTCGCTATTTTGAACCTCTTCTATTTCTCAGTCATCATTACGATTGTGATGATTGCCAAACCCACCCGGCTGGAGATGCAGGCGATCGATGAGTTCAAAACACTCAAGAAGGAGATCGCTGAATCAGAAAGGAAGAAGCAGGCTCTTGCCGACGAACTCGAACGTACAAAGCAGACTTACTACGCCAAAAAGGAAGCACACCAGAAGGTAATGTTGTACGTGTGTGATCTTGAGGCATTGGTGGTCAGCCACTACGAATCGGCTGTACAGGTCTTCATTACCAATAACATCCAACGACGCAGCGATGGTGTGATCCCCGACATGTTCTCAGAAACACCGCCACCATTGACACTTCACTTTACC
>JBNKYR010000120.1:0-11387 GCA_050300995.1 Crocinitomicaceae bacterium
CATTAAAAAACCCCGCTCCATTGGAACGGGGTTTTTAATATTGTTTCGAACAATTAGTTCTGATTGATGTCTGTTTCGAAGAACACCTGGTAACCCGATGGAATTTTAGGAACCAGTACATAATTTTCTACAAATCGCTGCTTATCACATGATTCACATGCCGATGCAGTTACTTTATAGAAAACATAACCGAGTACATTGTCAATTGTCACATCGCGAACAAAAGAGGCTTTGCAGTCAACTTTCATCGGATTGGCGAGAATATCGTAAGTATTCCAGTCTACCGGAACTTTGGTGTAACCACCGTCAAAACTCACTTCAAACTTATCTCCATAACTGGAACCGTCAAAATGATAGTAGCCTCCCATGTTTTGTGTGATGTACCCTGATTGCGGATAGATAACTACATCTTTCACGATAATTCCGGTATCACTGTTCTCTTCCGCTACCGTACATTTCTTGCAGGAGTTAAAGCTGAAGAGCACGGCTGAAGCCATCAATGCTCCCAATACAATAGACCTGGTTCTTTTCATATTCTTATGGCTTTGTAGTAAGTCGACGTAAATTTATCGCAATTTTCGGCAAAAAAAAATATTATTTGCGTCTTAATTCGAAATTCTGACCGAGATAGACTTTTCGAACCTGCTCATCTGCTGCCAGTTCTGCAGCCGTGCCCGCCCGGAGGATTGATCCTTCGAACAGCAGATAGGCCCGATCAGTGATGGACAATGTTTCCTGAACATTGTGGTCGGTGATCAGTATCCCGATGTTGCGTTTTTTCAGATCCCATACGATGCTCTGAATGTCTTCCACGGCAATCGGGTCAACTCCCGCGAAGGGCTCATCCAGTAGCACGAATTTGGGGTCGGTAGCAAGGGCCCGGGCAATTTCAGTCCGGCGTTTTTCCCCTCCGGAAAGGCGGTTTCCGAGGTTTTTCCGCACGTGCTTCAGGCTGAATTCATCGAGCAATTGTTCCAGACGTTGTTCGCGTGCCTGCTTGTCCAGATCGGTCATTTCAAGGATCGCCATGATGTTGTCCTCAACCGTGAGTTTCCGGAATACGGATACTTCCTGTGGCAGGTAGCCGATTCCCATCTGCGCTCTTTTGTACATAGGGAAATTGGTGATGTCCGTGTCGTCGAGGTAAACATGGCCGGCATCGGGTTTTACCAGTCCCACGATCATGTAAAATGAGGTGGTTTTACCAGCACCGTTCGGTCCCAACAATCCGACAATTTCACCTTGCTTCACTTCCACGGTGACGTTGTTTACCACTTTACGGCCTTTATAAGTCTTGCATATACTCGTTGTATGCAGTTTCATTGGTTCTCCCATCAGAAATTGATCACGTATTTGGCGCGAATTCCGAACGCTTTCCAGTCGGTGACCTTAACACCCGGATCCAGGTGGGTCAGTCGCCAGAAAAGATCTACACGCCCCAGTTTTAAAATATTTTCAATCCCCACCGCCACTTCTACGTAGGGTACATCTCCGAATCGCTTGGTAAAATCAGGAAGTCGCATTTCCATCGTGTGGCGATCCGAAATTTGACCGTAAACTGCTCTCGCGGTGGTTACGAGACGAAGTTTGGCTTTCTTGATCAACGGAATTCGATCGAAGAAGAAGCCGTCCCAGTGATTTTCAATCAGTGCTGAAACGTACCTGTCAGAAATAAACTCGAAATAGTTCATTTTATTGAAGGCGTTGTCCATTAACCAGAATGATTGATTCCCTTCGTGAACTTTCAGGAATGGATAACCGGCGGTTCCGAAGATGTATCCGAAGTTAACCGCATATTTAATTCGTCCGAGCACGCCGAGTGGTGCCCAGTGCTGAATGAAAAGATCAACCTTCTGGTAGTTGTAATGCCCACCGAGTAGCCCTTTGACTCCGAAGATACCCTGAAGTGCAATGATCGGATACTTGGAGCGCACGGATTTACGATCGAAGGATCCGGCGATGAATTCTTCATTCTTTGCCCAGCGGAAGCGTGCAATGAATTCGGTCGTTTGCACCTTGCTGATGGTGTCGTCAATGCCTGTGATCAGATTCGGTTTAACGTAGTTGGCAATTCCGAGAGGAACGTATTCTTTCCATTCGAACCCGCCGAAGAGAATGATGTCTTTGCCAACGTCTTTTTCGAGATTGATCCCAACCTTCTGGACAAATGTCAGCTTGTTCAATGGTCCCGTGCGCAGCAAAGTTCCGAATGTGGAACCGATGGCAGCTGCGGTAGGAGACTGACCGATCTGTTCAAGATCGTAGTTGTAGTAAGTGGTCAGCATTCCCCGTTTCTTTGGTGTGATATTGAAACGGACCGAGGCACCGTACTTGAAACGTTTATCGCCGAAACCATAGGCTACTCTTCCGCCGAGTTCCAGTCGTTTGCTGAAAGCATTGGAAGTACGGAGGGCAAATGCGAGTCGAAAACGTTCTACCTGGTTGAAGCTGAAAAGGCCAAAGGCATCTCCCAGTTCAACATCTCCTACCGGATAGAAGCCTGTCGTGAGCATGTAGATCGTATTCTTCAGCATCTTGAAATACGGGATGGTATTCAATGAGTCGACCATTTCGTCGATGCCCCGTTCCTGTGCCGACAGCGGTTGATGGCGAATCTCCGCCCAGTATTCATCTGAACGTTCGGTGGCACCATCTTCAATTTCAACGGTACTGTTCGAATTGTAAAAGTCGAGCGGACGATCCTCGTTAATTACAAAATTCCGTCGCGTCGAGTGCTTTCGACCGAAAAGCCCGTAAAGATCTGTTTCCTTGGTCAGTTTCAGGTCTGCGATCATTTTCTCGGAGGTCAGCATCCAAACTTCCGGAGCTACCTGTTCAAACTCGTGTTCGATATAAAGATCCTGTACGTAGTTGATGTTCGTCCAGGGTGCAAGATGCGCGGAGAAACGCTTGACAGCGTAGGTAGTGTCGTGGATCCACATTTCTCCGATAAAAGTCATGTCTCCGGTGCGCTTTGGCTTAAAGGTCAGTTTGTAACACCAGTAATTGTCGATGAACATTGAATCCTCCAGGTAAAAACGGTAATAGCTTCTTGCATAATTCGCAATCGGACTGATGAAGGACTTGTTGAACATGTTCAGACTGTTGTCGTAGATGTTGATGTCCAGATACATGTCTCCCAGAAACTGATTGAGTTCCAGGTTTTCGACCCCGCTGATCCGCGAGGCTTTTACAACTTCCCTCTTTTTCTTAGGCTCTTTGTGGTAATAATAATCCGATACGGATTCACTGAGGATGACCGGCAGGTAGCTTTTTCCGTTATCGGCGGAATCCATGTAGTCCATGATGAGGTCGAGGCGCCTGACCATATCGCGTTCCTCAAAACTCTCCCCGATATTGTTGAGGTCGAGTTGCATTTTGGTGTACAACTCATATTCGTAAGAGGATAGTTTTTCCTTGTTATTGATCTCCTTGTGTGCAACAACTTTTTTGTGCAGGATGGTCGATGGAAATTCGTCGGGTGCTTTCACAAAGACTTCCTCGATTTCTGTGGTCAGGACTGGCAGCACGATGTCTATCTGCTGAGCTTCATCCAGTTTCACATGTTCTTTGACCTTCAGGTAACCGGAAAAAGAAAAGACAAGGGTGTCGGTGGCATAATAAGTCTCCAGCACATAATGGCCGAGCGTATCTGTCAGGGTTCCGATCTTCGAATCCAGAAAACGCACGCTGACAAAGGGCATAGGCTCTCCGGTCACCCCGTCAGTAACCGTTCCCTCAACCCTGGTTTTTTGCGCAAGGGAAAGGAAAGGGAATAGAAGAAGGAGAACAATGAGTTTTATCTGCATGCCTACCAATAAACTTATAAAGTTATGGAAGAATCTTTAGAAAAGGAGGTACGGGATTACGCTTTTTTCAACTTCTTTTCCACGCGTGCTGCAACCAGAATTCCGACTTCGTAAAGCAGGACGATCGGGATGGAAACAATTACCTGGCTGATGAGGTCCGGAGGTGTAATGATTGCAGAAAGGACCAGAATCCCGATAATTGCGTGTTTGCGGTATTTACGGAGGAAATCAGCGTTGAGGATGCCAAGTTTTGCAAAGATGTAGGACAGAATCGGAAGCAGGAAGAGCAACCCTGAATAGAAAACCGTCGAAAGAACAGTACTCATGTATGAGTTGATCGTGAAGATGTTGTTTACACTCGGGCTGGCTTTAAAGTTTCCGAAAAACTGCACGCAAAGTGGCGCCACGATAAAATACCCAAAGAGAATTCCCAGGAAGAAGAGCAGGGTGACGTAGAGTACGATCCCTTTGGCGACACTTTTTTCATTTTGTTTCAGTCCGGGTTTTACGAACGCCCAGAGTTGATAGAAGATGAATGGAAAGGCCAGCACGATCCCGCCCATGATACTCATCATTAATGAATACGAAAACTGTCCGGTCATGGTGGTGCTCTGCAGATCCACGTCAATCTTATCTACACAGATTCCGAAGTACTCACACATTACCCTGAATGTCAGGAAGTCAGGCTTGCGCATCGAGAAGAAAAGGTTCTCAAGGATCCACTCACGGAAGATCCAAAGGACCACGGCAAGTACCACAATAGCAATGGCTGATCGTACCAATCTCCACCTCAGTTCTTCGAGGTGTTCGAGAAATGACATTTTGCTGTCTTCTTCCATAAGGGTTACAAAAATAATCAAAGGACGAACAGCGTTTAAAAAACTGTCTCATATTATTTTTTGATCGTGCTTGCGAATAATACTTTTTTCGTATTTTAGAATATCAGATTGGAAGAACGAAGATAGAGTAATGGATTTAAGAGAAGCCTTAAAGACCTACTTCGGATTTGACAGTTTCAAGGGTGAGCAGGAAAGCATCATTCAGAACGTCTTAAGCGGAAAAAATACATTCGTGATTATGCCTACCGGAGGTGGTAAATCCATGTGTTATCAGCTTCCTGCGTTGCTTTCTAAGGGAACAGCGATTGTTGTTTCGCCTTTGATAGCCCTGATGAAGAATCAGGTGGATGCATTACGTCATGTTAGTGATGATGAATCTGTAGCACATTTCCTGAACTCGTCCCTGACAAAGACAGAGATCACGAAAGTCAAGTCTGATATTAAGAGTGGGAAAACTAAACTGTTGTATGTGGCTCCTGAGTCGCTGACCAAGAAGGAGAACATCCAGTTCCTGACAGATGTGGACATTTCGTTCTTCGCTATAGACGAAGCGCATTGTATCTCGGAGTGGGGGCATGATTTTCGTCCGGAGTATCGTCGACTACGTACAATTTTCGAGGAGATTTCAGAGGTGCCGATCATCGCGTTAACTGCGACGGCCACGCCGAAGGTACAGCACGATATTCAGAAGAACCTGAACATGCTGGATGCAAGGGTGTTCAAGTCTTCGTTTAATCGCGAGAATTTATATTACCAGATTCTGCCTAAACGGGAGGTCGAAAAACAGATCATCCGCTACATCAAAAGTAACGCGGGCAAGAGTGGGATTATTTATTGCCTCAGTCGCAAGAAGGTAGAGGAACTGGCAGAATTACTTCAGGTAAATGATATCAGTGCGCTACCGTATCATGCAGGACTTGATGCGGCATCAAGGGCGCGACATCAGGATATGTTCCTGATGGAGGAAGCCGATGTGATTGTGGCAACCATTGCTTTCGGAATGGGGATCGATAAACCGGATGTCCGCTTCGTAATCCATCATGATATTCCGAAGTCTCTGGAAAGCTACTACCAGGAAACCGGTCGTGCCGGACGGGATGGCGGAGAAGGAGAGTGTATCGCTTTCTACCGTTACAAGGATGTGGAGAAACTGGAAAAATTCCTCCAGGGGAAACCGGTGGCGGAACAGGAAGTAGGTCGGCAATTGCTGAACGAAATTGCTTCCTACGCGGAAACATCCGTCTGTCGCAGAAAAATGATCCTTCATTACTTCGGGGAAGAATTTGAAGAGTCGAATTGCCACGAGATGTGCGACAATTGCCGGGAACCGAAGGAAAAATACGAGGGTAGCCATTACGTGGTGCATTTGCTGAAGGCGATTGATGCACTGAAAGAGACACAGCGCGCAAAGCATTATTGTGCCTTCCTTTCCGGTACCGCAAATTCCGATATTAATGCTTATCGTCATGATGAGCATCCGATGTTCGGGGTTGGTAAAGAAAAGAACGAACATTTCTGGAATGCGGTGATCCGCCAGTCGACAGTTGGTGGTCTGGTCTATAAGGATGTCGAATCTTATGGCGTACTCAAACTGACGCCGGAAGGACGTGAATTTATGGAGCATCCGAAACCGTTCATGCTCATCAAAGAGCGCGATTACCTGGTGGAAGATGAAGAACCAATCATCACTTCCAATGGTGGTGGTGTGCTGGATGAGGCTTTGTACGATCAATTGCTGGATCTGCGCAAGTCGATTTCACGACAGAAAAACATTCCGCCGTTTGTGATCTTCCAGGAACCGTCACTCAGAGACATGTGTCTTCAGTATCCGATTACCATTGAAGAATTGACAAATGTACAGGGTGTTGGTCATGGTAAGGCTTCCCGTTATGGAGCTCCGTTTGTGGCGCTCATCAAAAATTACGTGGAGGAAAACGATATCGAGCGTCCGCAGGATCTGGTGGTTAAATCGGTGGTGAACAAGTCGGGATTGAAGGTTCAGTTGATCCAGAATATCGACCGTAAATTACCACTTGAGGATATCGGAAGAGCGCAAGGTAAAACGCTGGATGAAGTGATCCATGAGATCGAAGCAATTGTAACTTCAGGTACGCGTGTCAATATCAATTATTACATTGATGATATTCTTGACACGGAGGTACAGGAAGAGATTTACGAGTATTTTTCCGAAGCGGAAACCGATGATCTGCGTGTAGCGTACGATGAATTTGACGGTGATTACTCAGAAGAAGAACTTCGGTTGATGTGGATCAAGTTCATGAGTGAAATGGCCAACTGATCGGACTATTTCTGAAGTATGAATTCGTGCAATCCGGCTTCATCCGTAAAATGCAGTACAATATCATCTTTCGTCATTAGAAGGATTCGTCCGTAAGTCAGGGTGGTTACCGTTCCATCCGGATTGTTCCGATGCAGCAAAAAACTGGTTTCATCTGTAAATTCGATTTGGCCGTTTTCGTATTTCTGTCCCGGATTTCCATTCTGGTTGATGTAGTCAATGTGAATTGTGTAATCGCACAAACTTCCGCCACAGCTTCCAAAGTCCATGCGGCCTTCCGATTCGAAATAGTACACAAGTCCGGTGGGTGCCGTGAATTGGTATTGATAGACTGACCATTTTCCGGTGACCGTTTTTTCCGTTTTTTTCACCTTGTCGCAGGACACCAGAAGCCCGGCGACCAACAGGAAAAGCAGCCATTTATTCATTTTCAAATTCAATGATGAGTTTACGATCGTCCTGGATCAGTTTTTTGAACATGCGTTCGGCATTTTCCCGGGCTTTATCTTTAAGAGCCAGTTCCTCCGCATTCAAACGGAATTTTTCTTTTGCTCTCGATTCAAGTTTGCGCCGTTCTCCATCGGTCCAGTATCCTTTTTCAAGATAAACTTCTGTCTTTGAAGGAACGATGATCACATCCAGCATAGTTGGTTGGGGGAGTGTCAAATGGATTGAATCAGCATTGGAAGTCAATGTGTAATTGTTGTGTGTCAGATCAATGCCGTAGCGTACTTCGCCGGTAATGATCATGGTCAGCCGACGTTTGACTCCCCGTTGATACAGGTCGATGTACTTTCTCGGATCGTAGAAGGAGTAATCTTCCGTTTCGAATTCAACGCTGTCCATGACCACCTCATCTTTATAGCTGACCATGCTGATCTCAGCAATTGTCCGAATCGACTCAATCTGGATGGGCGTATCTTCGATCGTTGGTTTGTTATCCCCTCCGAAAAAAAGCAACCAGGCAACAACGATCGCACCTACCAGTGTCAGTAGTACGGTAAGATTGATGAATAGCCTTTTACTTTCCTTAGTCATTTTCAGTTGACGTATTAACGATCACATTTTTAAAGCCCATCTGCTTGTAAAAATCCTGGAGAAAGGCCTCTGCATTCTCGTTGGCGTCTTCGAGGATTCCGGTGTCAATGAGATCTTCACGAATGGCCTTTTCACCTTGTTTCAGGAATTCATTTTTTTCTTCCTGGGTGAATGATGACCGGAAACCGGTAATGCTTTCGGCTTCCGTTTGAATTTGTGCCGGGTCCATCGAAAAACTGGTGATGTGAGCCGGTGGCAATGTAATTTCAATGGTGGATCCTTTGACAACAATATCTCCTTCTTTGAGTTCGTTGAGATCAACGCCTGCCTTCACTTTTGCTTTGCAGCCAATCAGGATCTTGCGCTCTCCGTATTTTTTATAGTATTCGTACCATTCGGAATCTTCCTCGTCGTATTGATCATCAAGGCGAATGATCTTGCCTACAGTGTATTCTGTTGTTGACAATTGCCCGATGTTACGTATTTCATACACGCGGTCATCCGGTAACTCTCCTTCACCGGAACAGGCTGCCAGCAAAAACGTGATGCTGAACAAAGAGGCGATATGTCTGAAAACTCGATGCATGGAACTAGGTAAAGGCAGCCAGCGTCATCATTTGCACACCTACAACCAATGCTTCCTCGTCAATATTGAAGCGGGGATGATGCACCCCGTATGTAATTCCTTTGGCCTCGTTTCGTACTCCAAGTCGGAAGAAACACACCGGTACTTCTTGCGAGTAATACGAGAAATCTTCGGCAGTCAGACGGATAGGCAAATCTTCCACATGATTTCCTCCCAGGAATGCAACTGCCGCTTCCCGCATCGCAGCAGTGGTCACAGGATCATTTTCCAGATACGGATAGCCCTTGTCAATATGAATATCTACGGTTGCGCCCGCAGCTTCTGCAATGTGTCTGGCTGTTCGCTTGATGAGGGTGTGCGCCTCTGCCCGCCATGGTTCATTCATGGTACGGAAAGTTCCCTTCAGATGCGCAGTGGAAGGGATCACATTTGTTGCTCCCAACGCCTCGAAATGTCCGAATGAAAGAACACAAGGGATTTTCGGATCGCAATTACGGCTTACAACCTGCTGCAGTCCGATCAAAATGTTCGCACCTGTGACAATCGGGTCGATGCACTCATGTGGTGTAGCACCATGTCCGCCTTTTCCATGGATCGTAAGGTAGACTTCATCACAGGAAGCCATGTAGATTCCTTCTTTGAATCCGACATTTCCGGTCACCATATCCGGGAACACGTGCAGGGCAAACATTTTTTTAACTTCCGGATCTTTCAGTGCTCCGTCACGGATCATATACGTGGCACCCCCCGGGTTTTTTTCTTCCCCCGGCTGAAAGATCAGTTTAACCGGGCAGGGAAGTTCGTTTCGAAGCTCGTGGAGAATTTCTGCTGCACCCAACAAAACAGACGTGTGAACATCATGTCCACAGGCATGCATAACCCCCTCAATGCGCGAACGATAAGGCACCTGGTTTTCCTCATGGATCGGCAGTGCGTCCAGATCGGCCCGCAGACCAATGGCCGGCATGTCCTCAGCGTGATGATCAGCACGGATGAGTCCAGTTACACCGGTCTCACCAATTCCAACAGTGTTATCAATTCCCAGTTCATTCAGGCAATCCGCCACGAACTGCATAGTGTTAAATTCCTTGTAGGACAACTCCGGATTGGCATGCAGGTGATGTCGGTAACCCTGCACCTTTTCAAACAGTTCGGCTGATCTGCTTCGTATGATATGTTCAATTTCAGGATTCATTTGTTAAGCCCTGGTAGCCGGTCATGATCATGCGGAATGAAACATACGCCATGATGATACCGAAGATAAATTTGACGAGTGATGGAGAAATACGCAGTGCCAATTTGGAACCCACGTAGCCTCCTATTACAAAAGTAAGGGCAATCACAATTCCGAATTGCCAATTTATGTTACCGCTTTTCCAGTAGTTCATCACGGCAAGAATTCCTACCGGGAATAACAAAACGAAAAGACTTGTCCCTTGTGCCTCAAGCTGTGAGAGCCCCAGGATGTAAACAAGTGCCGGAACGATGACAACACCTCCGCCAACACCGACGAAACCGCTTAGTATTCCGGCGAAGACCCCAATGGCAACCAGAATGAGGATTGTTTGAGTTTCCATACCAACATTAAAGGTAGCTAATTTATCTGTTTTGTGCTTCTGAGGAAACGGACACCCTTATTCCGGGTCGAATGTGATTTCCTCAATGTTTAATCGGAGCCATTCCCAGGGACCTGTTTCAAGATCCCATTTGGCGCTCAGTTCAACAGGAACCGTAATGCCATCAAAACTCTTGTGCTTTGTTGCTTTGATTGTCCAAAGGAGTTTTTTCGCCATTTCGTCAATGTCTTTGTAGCGCATGGTTTTGAATTCCGAGAAATTTCCGTTTTCGTCGAAATGGAAATCACCGGAACCGCTTGTACCGTTGACGGTCATAGTAGCCCTTGCGGAATGCTCGTCCAGAGGTTCCCATTGAATGTATGAACTTGTCGCTTCGGAGGGAAACCAAACAATTTCGGCAAGGTAGCGCTGCAATGAGGCCTGGTTCAGTTTATCCGTGTTTTCAGCATCAACCATCGGATAAACAGAAAGCAGTTTGATCAGCATTTCACCCTGCCCATGATGAAATTGATCTCTCCCAAGGACATTCATAAAGGCATTCATTCTCAGGTTGACCATCCAGTTGAAAGCGGGAGGAGAACTTGTAAATAGCTGTGTTGCTCTGGCTTCATACCAGTCGGTTTGTTCCGGTTTCATTTTCATCTGAAGACTCTGGGTGAGGTATACGGATTTCACCGGGGTCCTTCCAACAACTCCGGATCTTTTCAACCATAGCTGTACGGGAGCCGGCAGATGAGCAATACTTTCAGTGGTGATTTTTTCGGAGGTTGCAACCGCTTCCTGTTTGATGACCAGGCGTTCTTCATTGACCATTTGTCGGAAGCTTGATGCCGATGCAGCAATAATTACTGCACAGAGAATAATAAGATTCGCGAATGTCCCGAACCGGGCATCTTTCCAATAAAGTACAATAATTGCCTGCGAAAGTACAAGTGCAGTTGCTGCCAGTACCCACCAGAAATTGCTGCCTGCAAAATTTAACGCGGCGGCCAGAATGAACAGCACACTGCAGAGGAGCCATAAAACCCCGGAAATTTTCGAAACAGGCAAGGTAAGTGCGTCCATTTTGGCGATTTCGAATGCTTTGAGAAAGCCGAACAAATGGATAAGTCCGTGAAGGAGGATCAGTATGTTCAGGATGGTTTTCATATCTCAGAGATGATTGTTGGCTCGGACGTATATTCTCCTCCTTATTTCAGGCGTTCCAATACACCCTTTCGTTTTGCCAGATTCTTATAA
>JBNKYR010000121.1:0-11342 GCA_050300995.1 Crocinitomicaceae bacterium
GGGTCAGAAGCAGAAAAATGATACTATGCTTCAGGATCTTCCGCACTGCTCATGGATCAATGTGCATCCAGCCAGTTATCTCCCACCTCAATCTCCACCTCCATTGGAACCGACATTTTCACGGCAGATTCCATTTCACGTTTCACCAGGGCCTTGAGTTGTTCCATTTCGCTCTCATGCGCATCGAACACCAATTCATCGTGTACCTGAAGCAACATTCTGGATTTCATTTGCTCCTTTTTCATGGCATTGTATACCGCAATCATCGCCAGTTTGATCACGTCCGCAGCAGAACCCTGAATAGGAGCATTAATGGCGTTACGCTCTGCAAATCCGCGTACCACAGCATTGGCTGAATTGATGTCCTTGAGGTAACGACGGCGCTTCATGATCGTTTCCACATACCCATTTGCGCGGGCCTGTGCAATAGCGTTATCCATGTACTCCTTGATCGTTGGATACTGTTCAAAATAACTGTCAATGATCTGCTTGGCTTCGGTACGGGAAATATTCAGGTTTTGCGCCAGGCCAAAAGCTGACTGTCCGTAAATGATCCCGAAATTGACTGCCTTGGCCGAGCTTCGCTGATCACGCGTCACCTCATCCAGTGCCACATGGAACACTTTTGCAGCCGTTGCGGCGTGGATATCCTGACCACTGTTGAACGCTTCGATCATGTTTTTATCCCCGCTGAGTGCTGCAATAATGCGCAACTCGATTTGCGAGTAATCGGCGGCCATCAGTTTAAATCCTGGACCCCGTGCAATAAACGCCTTGCGAATCTCACGCCCCTTTTCCGTTCGGATCGGTATGTTCTGAAGATTCGGATTGTTCGAACTCAGACGGCCTGTTGCAGCCACCGTTTGCATATAATTGGTGTGAATGCGACCATCTACCGGATCAGTCATTGTCGGCAGCGGATCCACATACGTACTCTTGAGTTTTCGCAACTGGCGGTAATCAAGGATCATTTCGATGATCGGGTGAGCATGCTTCAACTTCTGAAGAACATCTTCATTGGTGGCATACTGCCCGGTCTTGGTTTTCTTGGCTTTGGCCGAGATCTTCATGTGATCGAAAAGTACTTCTCCCAACTGCCGGGGCGAATCAATGTTGAAATCAACACCTGCTTCTTTCTTGATACTGGCCTCCAATTCGATCAACGCGCGCTCGAGTTCGGAAGAATAGTTCTTCAGCCCTTCCACATCAATGGCAATTCCCTCCTGCTCCATGGATTTAAGTACAGTTACCAGTGGCATTTCCATGTTGTAAAACAGATCCTTGAGATGATCCTTCTGTACTTCCGGCTCAAACAACTCCTTCAACTGAAAGGTGATGTCTGCGTCTTCACAGGCATAATCGGAAATGTCTTCCGGCGCCAGATCGGCCATACTCTTCTGGCCCTTTCCCTTTTTCCCGATCAGCGTTTCAATTGAAACCGGACTATAATTCAGGTATAACTCGGAAAGGTAATCCATTCCCTGCTTGGCATCCGGATTAATAAGGTAATGAGCTATCATCGTATCAAACATCGGAGCCACCACTTCCACGTCGTAACGGTTGATCACTTTGATGTCGTATTTGATATTGTGCCCCACTTTTTCAATGTCCGGTGATTCGAAAAAGGTTCTGAATTCCTGCACGATGGCTTTGGCTCCGTCGTAATCGTGTGGTGTTGCAACGTAAAATGCTTCTCTCTTTTTGTATGAGAACGACATTCCGACGATATTGGCGTGCAATGCATCAATGCGATCTGTTTCCGTATCGAAGCAAACGCATTTTTGTTTCATGAGCAACTCAAGCAGTTCTTTTCGCTCTTCGGGTTTGGTAATAAGATGATAGGACGGCTTTTCTGTTGCAATTGTTTTGTATTCCGAAGTCTCCACCGGTGCCTGTTCTTCTACCAGACTTTGCGTTCCGAACAGATCCATTTGCCCGTTCGGATCAACACTTGCCGTTGCAACGACAATCTCCTCTCCCAAAATACGGCGCGACAGGTTCCTGAATTCGAGTTCAGTAAATACTTCTTTCACTTTTTCAGGATCGTATTCACAGACCTCCAGGTCCTTCTCGTCAAACTCCACATCAATATCTGTGATGATCGTTGCCAGTTTTTTGGACATCCGTCCCTGATCCGCAAAGTTCTCCAGATTTTCCTTGAGTTTGCCTTTCAGCTGATCCAGGTTGTCGAGGATCCCCTCAAGTGATCCGAATTCGCGAAGCAGTTTGGACGCCGTTTTCGGCCCTACACCCGGAATTCCCGGAATGTTATCCGCAGCATCTCCCTGTAAACCAAGCAGGTCAATTACCTGAGACACATCGTTCAGATCGAACTTTTCACATACTTCTTTCGGTCCCCAAACCTCTGGTGGATTTCCGCCTCGACCAGGACGGAACATCAGGATATTGTCCGTAACCAATTGCCCGAAATCTTTATCGGGAGTCATCATATAGGTCAGGTAGCCACGTTGCTCCGCTTTCTGTGCAAGAGCTCCAATTACATCGTCCGCTTCGAATCCGTTGACCTGAAGAATAGGAATGTTGAATGCACGAATGATGTTCTTGATCGGTTCGATATTGGTCACGATCCCTTCAGGGGTCTCATCACGATGCGCCTTGTATTCAGGAAAATCCTCCCGACGGATTTCCGAACCTCCCGGAGGATCGAACACTACTGCCAGGTGCGTCGGCTTTTCATTCTTCAACACATCGATCAGCGCATTGGTGAACCCGAATGCAGCTGAAGTGTTCAAGCCCTTGGAATTGATCCTCGGGTTTTTGGCAAAGGCGAAATACGCACGAAAAATGAGTGCATACGCATCAATGAGAAATAGCTTTTTTTCCTTTTCGACTGAAACCATTTTCGTTTACAGGTTTATCGTGGTGGCGCACACTTCCCGGCGAAGAGATTCGTGCACATGCTCACATAGTGTTTTATGACGGGTGTTTAACTTCCAAAAGGCATTTTGGACAGCTAAATATTTTACTGCTCGAAGATAGTAATTTTGTTCCTCACGGATGTCCGTCGAGAATCAGGCAGCCAATGAAAGTGGCCTAGCTCCAGGTTGTTCCTTCCTTCGAATCCTTGACGGTGATCCCGGCAGCGTTCAATGCATCCCTGATCTTATCGGAAGTTCCCCAATCTTTGTTGGTACGGGCCTCCTGACGCAATTCCAGTACCAGATCCATCACTGGTCCCAGTTTATTGTCGGCTCCTTTACTTCGCGGTTGAAGTCCAAGCACCTGGTACACAAATGCAGTCATTTCATTCTCAAGAATAGTGAGATCCTCTGCCGTGATCGAAGCCTTGCCATCCAATGCACTATTGATCAGTTTAACCGCATCAAACAGATGAGCCACCAGAATCGGCGTATTGAAATCGTCGTTCATGGAAGCATAGAACTGCTCCACCAGTTCCTTCACATTTTGCGAAGATTCAGCCTGCGGTTTGATCTCCCCGATGCGTTCCATCGCCTCCATCAAACGCTCATAGCCCTTTTCTGCCGCCGCAAGTGCCTCTGATGTAAAATCCAGGGTGCTGCGATAATGTGCCTGCATCATAAAGAAACGGACTACCATCGGATCGAAACCCTTCTCCATAAAGTCGTTCTCGCCGGAAAACAACTCGCCCGGCAAAATAGAGTTTCCGGTCGACTTACTCATTTTCTTTCCGTTGAGCGTCAACATATTTCCATGCATCCAGTAGCGAACCGGCGAATGACCACTCGAGGCCGTCCCCTGCGCAATCTCACATTCGTGGTGCGGGAACTTCAGGTCCATCCCACCACCATGAATATCAAACTGTTCTCCGAGGTATTTGGTGCTCATCGCAGAACACTCAAGGTGCCAGCCCGGAAAACCGATTCCCCATGGTGAAGGCCACTTCATGAGATGCTCGGCCGCAGCATTCTTCCATAAAGCAAAATCCAACGGCGCACGTTTCTCGTTCTGGCCATCCAGATCGCGTGTATTGGAAATCAACTCTTCAATCTTTCGTCCGGAAAGTTCTCCGTAAGGGTGCGATGCATTGTATTTCTCTACATCAAAGTACACCGACCCATTCGACTCATAAGCAAATCCGTTATCCAGAATCGTCCGGATCATTTCAATCTGTTCGATGATATGACCGGTAGCAGTGGGTTCAATGTTCGGTGGTAACGCATTGAATGCCTCCATCACATGGTGAAAATCGAGTGTGTACTGCTGTACGATCTCCATTGGCTCCAACTGCTCCAAACGTGCCTTTTTCCCGATTTTGTCTTCGCCTTCATCGGCATCGTCCACCAGGTGTCCGACATCCGTGATGTTGCGCACATAACGCACTTTGTATCCCAGAAACCGGAGATAACGATACACCATGTCGAAAGAAATGAACGTACGGCAATTCCCGAGATGAACATTGCTGTATACCGTAGGTCCGCACACGTAGAGACCTACAAAACCTTCCTTCAACGGAACAAATGTTTGTTTTTCTCCTTTCAGACTGTTGTAAATGATCAGATCTTTTGCGTGTGCATTCATGGTACTAGACGATTGACATGAAGGGCAAATATACTTCATTCTTCCGTATTGGAAGAGGCAAAAGTGTTCCCCGAAACCAGAGGAAGAAGTAACAATAGAGGATTAACGATCCCTGGAAAGAAGCTCGTTGTATTTTTCCAGCAACAACAGGTACTTGTTCTTCCAGTATTCTGCTTTGTCGCGATCGGTGAAGAATTCGCCTTCCGCATCATCCCATTTCTGCAGACTGATGGAGCGTTTATAGTCACTCAGATCTTTGATCTCCGAAGAAAAATCGTGGTGGATGGCGCGGCCGATCTCAAGAATGTAATTGATCGGGACATTCGGGCGCTCAAAAACCTGGTAAACCCAACGTCGGCTCTTTCCAAGTTTGTTCGCCAATCGGGTGATAGAATACCCACTTTCACGCACCGCACGCTCGACAATTTCTCCTTTGTGTTGCATATTGCACAAAATTGCCCACGATAGTGTTAACCTTTGTACGCTATATTGCGCAAAAACTGTATTTATTACAGGTAATTGTACGGTTTCGTGTCGATTGCTTCACATTTCAGAACATCCTCAGCCCTTTTGTGAAAGCAGTTTATTGTACTCTTCGAGCAGAATCAAATACTTGTTTTTCCAGTATTCTGCCTTTTCCGAATCCGAAAAAAATTCCCCCGAAGGATCATTCCAGGTATCTACCTGTGTTGACTGTCGATATTCCTTTAACCCCTTGATTTCGTTTGAGAAATCATGATGAATTACCTTGCCTATCATCAGAACATATTCCATGGATACATTCGGTTTCTCAAAGATCTGGTAAACCCATCGCCGGCTTTTTCCAAGTTTGGCCGCCAGTCGGGTGATCGAGTATCCACTTTCCCTGACAGCTTTCTCAATTACTTCTCCCTTATGCTGCATATTGTCCAAAAATGCAAACACTATTGTTTAATAATATTCACACTTATGTGTATTTTTTGTAATTTAAGCGCTAATTGTAGGTAAAGTTGGTGAAGCCCATGTTTAAAATACACAAAAATGGTCGAAATTCACGTTTATGGAAACATGAACGGATTTTTGTCTCCGATTGGTTCAGATTGCCTTTTCTATTCTATACGGATGTTCCGGTAGAGATTCTGACACCGGAGGCGATCAAGCAAAGTCATGTCTATATTTTTTTCCGGCTGCAAAGTGGAAAATTCATTTCCCTGCCACTTCGCACCTATGTTACCCGCAAGTTCACCGCCGGCATTGACGCCGTGATAAAACCCGGTGTCGTGCGTCTTGTTTGGACAAACTATGAAACGCATGGAGAAGTTGAGGAACCAAACCTCGAGATCGTGGTATTTGTGATTGACAGGCGCGAAAAGGACAGGCATCCGAAGCTGAGCTTCAGCAACTACGAAGAAATTCAGCCCGTTTTCTCGCTCCCTGAATAAAGGTCAGAAAAACTCAATTAAATCGGCAAATAGCACCTTTTCGGACATGAAAAGCGCACTGCTTCGTTAAAATCATTGCCCCACAGTTTTTTTCGAAAGGCAAAATGCCCTACATTTGCGGTTATTAACCTGAGTTGCAGCAGACGATTTCGTCGTTAACTGAACTGAAACTAGAACCACTTTCTGACAAATGGCAACATTCTGGAAGCACTTGTTCTTTGTTGTGATCCTACTCGCAACAAAACCCGCTATTTCGCAAATTGACACGATCTTTTGGTTCGCTGCTCCGGAAGTCTCGGCATCCGCCGGCGACAGTCCGATCTACCTGCGATTCATGACCTATGGCAACGCCTCGGACATTACCGTTTCACAACCGGCCAATGGAGGATTCACGCCAATCACGCTTTCGATTCCGGCGAATTCGGTGGACAGTATCAACCTGACCCCCTACCTGGCGTCCGTGGAAAGCCCTGCGGCAAATACTGTCGCAAACAATGGTCTCAAAATCGAAGCAACCGAAAAGATCAGCGCCTTTTACGAATTAAAAAGTGCCTCGCACAAAGAACTTTTCTCCCTCAAAGGGAACAAATCACTCGGCACGAACTTTTATACCCCCTTCCAGAAATTCTGGAACAACTCAGTTACAGCACCGGCGTCGTTCTCCTCCATCGATATCGTTGCCACTCAAAACAATACAACGGTACTTGTTACACCCCGAACCAATATTACCGGTCATGTTCAGGACGTAACTTTCACGGTTATTCTTAACGAAGGAGAAACATACAGCGCACGCGACATGAACGTGACGGGTGCCTCGACTCTTGCCGGTTCGATTGTATCTTCCGATAAGCCGATCGCTTTGACCCTCTTTTCGGGTGCACTGAGCAACAGCGGATGTACAAGTGCCGTGGGCGACCAGATCACTCCGAAAGACTACGCTGGAAAGCGTTTTGTGGTAAACACGAATACTTCGGGGTACGACCGCCTTTACATTTTGGCAACTGAAAACGGAACATCCATTACGGTGCAAAATTCCGGAACTACCAATACATTGATTAGTTGGGGAGAAACATTTGAATTGCCGATCAGCGATCCTATTAATTACATCAGTACCAACAAGCCGGTATATGTCTGGCACGTTTCAGGTTACGGGTGTGAACTGAGCGGCACACAAGTTCCCAATCTCCTGTGTGCCGGTACTTACAACACGGCGTTCACACGTACAAGCAGTGACTCCATCGGGTTGATTCTTTATACGCGAAGCGGCTACGAAAGTATGTTTGCACTGAACGGAAACGCAGCATTGATTCCACCATCTGCCTTCTCTCCGGTCCCAGGAACATCCGGTCAGTTTCAATCAGCGATCATCTATTATAATACCACAGACGTCCCTGTCAATTCCTATAATGAAGTCACCAACAGCGGCGATATCTTCGGAATGGGCGTTATTGCCGGAAATAATGGCAACGGAAGTGCTTACACCTATTTGTCTGAATTTAACTCGTATCCTTTCATTGATGCTGGCCCCGCCGAAACTATCTGTGCGAATACAAGTCTGACCATCAACGGCGTGATCGGGGGTGGAGATGTCACAGGGCTCTGGAGTACAAGCGGCTTCGGGTCTTTCAGCAGCTCAACTACTGCATTGAATAACGTCTACGTTCCGAGTGCACTGGACACCCTGATCTCACCAATCAATCTGATCCTGACATCCACAGGATCCTGCCCGGTGCTGAAAGATACAATTGTACTTCACGTGGATCCGGCGCCGATTGTAACCGCTTCTGCGGATCAATCGGTGTGCGAAAACAACCCGAACGTAACACTTGCCGGATCAATTACCGGTGGGGCAACAACGGGATACTGGTATTCCCTTGGAGGCGGAACATTCAGTCCGGACAGTTCAGTATTGAATGCCACGTATGTGCCTTCAGCGGCAGACATTGCAAACGGTTCTGTTCAGCTCGTACTTGTTTCCACCAACGTTGGTTCTTGTATCCCTGAGAACGACACCATGCAAATCGTCTTCACACAAGCGGCTGTTGTTGATGCAGGGCCACTGGACACCGTCTACGTTTGCGAAAACAACTCATTGGTAAGTCTTTCCGGTTCGGTTTCGGGTGTGACAACCACCGGGAAATGGACATCTTCCGGAAATGGCGTCTTTTCACCGGATAACCTCAACATGAATGCTACCTACCAGCCAAGCTTTGCAGACATTTCTTCCGGTGGCATCTGGCTCTACCTTGAATCAACAGGAAATGGCGGATGTATTCCGGTCGAAGACAGCTTATTTGTCTCCTTCACTCCGGCACCGGTTGTCAATGCAGGTAGTGACATCATTGCCTGTTCGAATGATGCCCAGGTCGCGCTCAACGGCTCGGTAACGGGAGGCTCAACAACAGGTATTTGGTCAGGCTATACGGGAACCTTCTCCACCAGCGATACTGACCTCACTGCATCGTACACACCGCACCCGAATGAAGTTTCAAACGGCAACGTATTCCTGACGCTCACGAGCACGAATAACGGCGGGTGTAATGCTGTTAACGATGTGGTTCAAATTGTGTTTGTAGCTCCTCCAACAGCGAACTTCAGTGCCACCGACGAGTGCCTCTACAATGCCTCGCAATTCACAGATTTCTCGCTCCCGGGTTACGGCACCATCAATTCATGGATGTGGAACTTCGGAGATCTTGCCACGTCAACCAACCAGAACGAAACACATCAGTATGCCTCACCAGGTACTTATGATGTACAACTAATTGTAGGAACCACAACCGGTTGTTATGATTCTACGACGATTCAGGTAGACATTTACGAAATTCCAGCGGCGAACTTCTCGTATACAACGTCCTGCCCGAACAACCAGATCACCGTTGATTTTACCGATGAGTCCACCACCATCAGTGATCCGATCAACTATTGGTTCTACGATTTCGGAGGGCCCGGCTCTTCCGCTCAGGCGAACCCATCACAGATCTTTAACCCGAACGGAAACTATACGATTCTGCATATCGTAAGAACAGACAAAGGATGTTACGATACCATTTCTCAGATTCTCAGCATTCCGCCATATCCGGTCGCCGACTTCTCGTACAATTCCAATAATGGGATGAACATCGGGGCGGTCTTCAATTTCATTAACAATTCAACAAACAGTTCTGCGTACCTCTGGGATTTCGGAAACAACAATACTTCCGTCGAAGAAGACCCAAGTAACACCTATTTCGCGAATGGTAATTACGTGGTAACACTGTACGTTACAGGACCGATCGGATGTACGGACAGCACTACTCAACTGATCACGATCAACACGGTGACCACTGAGATCAATACACTTATTCCGAATGCCATTTCACCAAACGGTGACGGCAAGAACGATGTCTGGAAGCTTGAATTCCTTGATTTGCTCTATCCGAATGCACATGTCGAGGTTTTCAATGAATGGGGTCAACTCCTGTTCCAGTCAGACGGCTACGACATTCCGTGGGACGGAACCTATGCCGGTGAAAAAGTGCCGGACGGAACTTATTATTACATCATCGACCTGACGGGTTCAGGTAACGAAGAAGAAATTTACAAGGGAGCGATCCTCGTATTAACAAGTAAGAACTGATGAAAGCGTCTTTATTCTTCCTTTTGACAATCTTACTCCTGCCTTTGTCCGGCATGAGTCAGCAACGAGCAGGCTATTCGAACTTTTTGCTGAATAACTACTATTTCAACCCGGCAATTGCCGGAAGCAAAAACGTACACGAAGCCAATATCGCCTATCGAAATCAATGGGTTGGCTTCTCAGGAGCCCCTACGCTTATGATGGCTAATTTCCAGGGGTCTGTGCGAAACCGGGGGAAAGCAGGATACGGGGTATCCGTCATCTCCGAACGCAAAGGGATCACACAGAACACTACTGTGTACCTCAATTATGCGCAGCATTTCCGTTTAAGTGAAAAAATCAAATTGGGACTGGGAATTCAACCGGGATACATGCAGTACCGTGTGCGTCTTTACGATGCACAGATTGCAGATGCGGGTGATGAAGTGCTGACGGGTACGGTGTATTCGGCAAATGCGCTGGACGTTAGCGCCGGATTCCATCTCTACTCAGATAAATTCTTCGTGATGGGTTCCGCTCATCGTCTCCTCGGAAAGCAAATCAAATTTACCAGCTACAACACAAATCTGGAATTTCACTTCAATGGAATTGCCGGATACAACTTCGATATCAAGACCAAGAAGAAAAAGATCTTCCAGTTACAACCGAGCGTACTTGTCCGATACGCAAAACCGGTTCCGCTCCAGGTAACCGGGATGCTAAAGGGCACATACGACGGAAAATACTGGCTTGGATTCCTTTACCGTTCCTCAGATGCTATCGGCGTGACGGCAGGAATTAAGATCAAAGATCGACTGACCGTAGGTTACGGCTATGACTACACCATTTCCAGGTTGAGCAATTATCAATCCGGATCACATGAAGTCATGTTGTCCTTCATCATTACAAAACAAAAACCTTCCCTCGAAGAGCAGGACGAGAAGCTGAACAACAGCATTCTTGAGGAAATGCAAAATGAGTTAAAGGAAGACAAAAACAAGAACTAAAGCTCGGCACTTATGAACCGATTGAAATATCTTTCACTACTCCTGATGTTTGCGGCCATGTGCTTTTCAAAAGCAGAAGCACAGGTGGATACCGTTTTCTGGTTTGCCCCACCATGGGTAACGCCAGACCACGATGGAAACGTTCAGTTAGCGTTCCGGATCTCAACCTTCAATAATCCGGCGAATGTCCGCATTCAATTGCCCGCGGGAACGTATGACACCACCTTCTTTGTTCCGGCCAACAGTCTGGCATCGATCCCATTGAATCACATTGTAAATGATCTCGAAAGTAAACCCGCTGATGCGATCCTCAATTCCGGGGTAAAGTTTACCTCTGATGAGTTTATTACGGTGGTTTACGACTTTATTTCCGACCTGATCACCATCTCTCCGGGAACCCCGAATAACCCGGAAACATACTCACTGAAAGGGCAAAACGGAATGGGTACCGAGTTCGTTGTGCCTTTCCAGACACTATGGAACAACCGCGTACTTTCCACGGATCGTAATGGTGATGGCGTAGTTACGCAGCCCAAACAGTATTTCTCTGTGGTTGCCACCCAGGACAATACCACCGTATACATTACCCCTAACTGCGACGTCGTGGGGCACCCCGCAGATGTCACCTATTCCGTGGTACTACCTGTCGCCGGAAATGTCTATATTCTCGCTCGCCATTACGGGGTCGCGCCGCAGCGTGTGTCGGCCTCCATCCTGATCTCCACCTTGATAAGCATCGTCACCGTCTCGGCGGTGATCGCCTGGATCACGGGCGCCTGACGAAAGGACGACTCA
>JBNKYR010000122.1:0-11262 GCA_050300995.1 Crocinitomicaceae bacterium
GCAGTTATGGTAACGTGATATTTCTTAATCATGGATACGGCTATCAAACAAGATACGCTCACCTTACAAAATATATAGTACAAAGAGGTGAAAGTGTAAAAAAGAGGAGTGTTAGATACAGGAAATTCCGCATTTGTCAAAAATAGATTTTTGATAAGTTCCGATCAACTATTGACCCAAAAATCTTGGTCGTAATTCTAACTATATTATTTTTGTATGAAAGTCGTTTTTATGTCGGATAGAATTCAGGAGTTGGTGAATGAAATACGGGGGAAAGCTACCGGATGGCATCAGCAACTGCTCGCCGAACGCGCAACGAATCAGCGTCTTCAAAAAGAAACGGAAGAACTGAAACAGCAACTCTCGGACAAAGAGGAAAAGATCCTCGGGTTACAGCAAACACTCACTGGATTGGAAGCGAAACTGGAAGCGACAAAAGAAAAGGACGTCGTCGTTTCGGAAGGTACAAAGGTATCAGACGAACAGATTGATGAACTGGTAAAGGAAATAGAATACTGCATTGCGCAGTTAAAAAAATAAAACATGGCAAAACGGTCCCTTAAGGTGGTGGTTGCCGGCAGAACATACCCGCTTTCGGTCAATGAAAGTGAAGAACAGCGGGTGTTGAAGGCGGCGGAAGACATCAACAAAGCGATCAAGTTGTTGCAGGACAACTATGCTGTGAGAGATATGCAGGATTTGCTGGCGATGACAGCTTTGCAGCTTGCCTCGAAATCGGATTCCGGAAAGCCTTCGGAGGATGATTCGGCACGTGTTGCGGAGATTGAGAAGATGCTGGCGTCACTGTCCGGGGAACTGGATCAAATGCAATAATCGTTTATTTTTTCGTGCCTTTACCATATTCATGCGATGACGCATGTGGTTTTTATTTAATACGGACGAAACTATGGAAATAATCTATGGGATTATCGGGCTTGCCGGCGGAGGCGTCATAGCGGTGGTTATCCAAAGCGTAATTCTCAAGAAACGCAAGGAGCAGATCATCAAAGACGCTGAAAAAGAAGGCGAGAACCTGAAACAAAACAAGATTCTTCAGGCCAAGGAAAAATTCCTGAAACTGAAAGAAGATCACGAAATCAAGATCAAGGATCGTGAGCGTAAATTGCAGTCGGCTGAAGACCGTGTACGCAACAAGGAGAGTGCTCTTTCAAAGAAGATTGAAGAGGCGAATCGTAAGGAGAAGCAGATGGAAAAATCGCAGTCTTCGCTGGATAGCAAGATCCAGGCTTACGATAACAAGCAGCAGGAACTGGACAAGATGCATCAGAAAATGGTGGCTGAATTGTCGAATGTTAGTGGTATTTCAGCAGAGGATGCGAAAAACGCTCTGATGGATTCCCTGAAAGATGAGGCCCGTACATCTGCAATGGCCAGCATCAATGAAATCATCGAAGAAGCAAAACTGAATGCCAACAGAGAGGCTAAGCGAATTGTGATCCAAACGATCCAGCGTGTAGCTACCGAACAGGCAATCGAGAACTCGGTGTCGGTATTCAATATCGAATCCGATGAGGTGAAAGGACGGATCATCGGTCGTGAAGGACGAAATATCCGTGCCCTGGAAGCAGCTACGGGAGTAGAGATCATTGTAGACGATACACCGGAGGCGATCATTCTTTCCTGCTTCGATCCTGTGCGTCGTGAGATTGCACGTCTGGCTTTGCACCAACTCGTTTCGGATGGCCGTATTCACCCGGCGCGTATCGAGGAAGTAGTAGCCAAGACTAAAAAACAACTTGACGAGGAGATCGCGGAAACCGGTCGCAGAACCTGTATCGATCTCGGAATTCACGGACTCCATGGCGAACTGATCCGAATGATCGGTCGTATGAAGTATCGTTCATCCTATGGACAAAACCTGTTGCAGCACTCGCGTGAAGTAGCGAATTTGTGTGCGATCATGGCAGCTGAACTTGGCTTGAACGTGAAACTGGCGAAACGCGCCGGCTTGTTGCACGATATTGGTAAAGTGCCGGATGAAGAACCGGAATTGCCACACGCTGTTCTCGGGATGAAAATGGCCGAGAAATACGGTGAGAAGCCAGAGGTATGTAATGCCATCGGAGCGCACCACGACGAAGTGGAAATGACGACATTGATCGCACCGATCGTTCAGGTTTGTGATGCCGTATCAGGTGCACGTCCGGGAGCACGTCGCGAAATTGTTGAATCGTACATCAAGCGAATCAAAGATCTCGAGAACCTGGCACTTGGATATGACGGCGTGAATACGGCGTATGCGATCCAGGCAGGACGTGAACTGCGTGTTTTGGTAGAAAGTGAAAAAGTTACCGACGCTCGTGCCGATGAATTGTCGTTCGAGATTTCTCAGCGTATTCAAACGGAAATGACATATCCGGGACAGGTGAAGGTGACGCTTATTCGTGAAAAACGATCTGTGAACTATGCAAAATAATCTCAGTCAGGCAATCGAACGATTGAAAGGAAAGCATGTCCTGGTGACAGGAGGTGCGGGCTTTATCGGTTCGAACCTGGTTGAGTTCCTGTTGGGGCATGGTATTCGTGTAACCGCACTGGACAATCTTTCCACGGGGAAACGAAGCAATCTGCGCGAGTTTGAAGGGAATCCATTGTTCTCCTTCATTGAAGGAGACATTACAGACTTCAATACCTGTTTGAACGCAATGACAGGGGTGGACGCCATCAGCCATCAGGCTGCGTTGGGTTCCGTACCGCGTTCCATTGAATTTCCACACAATACGCATAACGTAAACGCCACCGGTTTCCTGAATATGCTGCATGCGGCAAAGGAAAAGGGGGTGAAGCGTTTCGTCTATGCCAGCTCTTCTTCGGTGTACGGGAACAGCACCGCTTCTCCCAAACGCATTGGTGAAGAGGGAGATCTGCTCTCTCCGTATGCCGTGACCAAACGGCTGAACGAGGAATACGCCGGTGTCTACAATCGCTTGCATAGCATGGAAACCGTAGGCCTGCGCTATTTCAATGTGTTTGGCCCGCGACAGGACCCTAACGGGGTTTATGCAGCAGCCATTCCGAAATTCATTGCGAAGATGATGTTGGGTGAGGAGTTGGTGATCAACGGAGACGGAAATCAAACCCGCGATTTTACGTACGTGATGAATGCGGTGCAGGCCAATGTGCTGGGTTTGGCAGTGGAGAACGAGGAAACATTCGGCAGGGCCTTTAATGTGGCCTGCGGACACTATTTTTCCCTGAACGATGTCGTACAGGCGATCAAACAGAACCTGATCGAAAGCGGCACGTATAATGACAACACGGAAATCGTTCACGGACCTCCACGTATGGGAGACGTCCGTGATTCTCTGGCGGATATCAGTGATACCCAAAAATACCTGGGTTACGATCAACCCGTGCTGTTTGAGGAAGGGATCAGGAAATTATGCGCGACGTTCAACATATAAGTCAGAAGAGTACCCGAAAACCATTCGAAATTCTTCTGTTGTTATGGCTGCTGACCTTGCCTTTCGGCTCTAAGATCGGCAGTCTTTCCGTTGGTTTTCTCTCGGTGTATCCCAGTTTGGTATTCGCGTTGATACTGTTTTTCTGGGGATTGCTTTCGTTCCGGAACTGGTCAAAATCGACAAAGATTTATGCAGGATTTTTGTTGGTATGGGTACTGTACGCGATTATTCATCCGAAGCTTTTTTCCGGGGCTTATCACGACAATTGGAAATTTGATTTCCGCTCACTTGGGATACAGTTTGTTTACGCCGGTGCGCTGATCGGGAGCTATTATACGCTCGGAGCACAGCGCTTTTTCAAGATGCTGAAGACCGGAGTAATTTATTTCCTCGCCATTCTATTGGTCTCGGGTGTGCTGGAGTATTACTTCGGGACGCATCTGCGGGGAACGTACACAGATAAATTCTTCCATTATTTCACCGTGACAGATGGCTTTTACGTCCCTTTGTTCATTTACGACAATGCCAATGATTACCTCGTTTACCTAATCCTGGTAGTGGCATTGTTGCTCTCACTGATCGATTCGTCCGCACGAAACTGGAAAGCCCTCAGTCTTTTTCTGATCATTTTTTTCTTCGCCTCGCTGGCATCTGCCCGACTGGCAATGATTCTGGTAGTTTTGTTGATCGCAGGTTTACTGCTGGCGATGCTGGTTCCTCATTTAAAGAAAGCGAAATGGGAACACCTGTTGGCGTTGGGTGCAGGAGTTTTACTGATAATCGTGGTGGCACTGAACAATCCTTTATTCATTGGCCCGAAATACACGAAGTACAACTATACCTCCGAAGGCGTGTATGAGCATCTTCCGCGATCGCTGCCTACTGAGGGAGTTTCTTCCGATGAGGTGCGTTCAAACCTGGTTCTGAATGGCATTGATTTCATCAAAGAGCGCCCGATTGCCGGAATTGGTCCGGGGGAATTTCGGGAACGACACGCAAGAGGAAAAGTAAACTACAACACCGGGTCGGTGATCGGTGCACACAATTATCCGTTGGAGCTTGTGACACAGTACGGGATCATCGGGTGGGCTTACCTGCTTCTTCTCGGAGGGTTGTTCTTGCGTAGCATTCAACGTTACCGAAGGGAAAGAGGAAATATCTGGCCCTTACTTACGCTGCCCATTCTGGGGGTATGTTCACTGATGCCTTCCGGATTTTTATACCTTGATATTCACTGGTTCCTGATCCCGGTCGTTTTGTTATTGACAGAACAACCATTCCAGGGAAAAAAGGAGGTCGATGAGTGAAACGAAAGCATATTACCGGAATTTTCTGACCATGCTTTCGGGAAATACGCTGAGCCAGCTGATTCCCTTTCTCATGGCGCCGGTGCTCACGCGAATCTTCCTGCCCGAGGAATTTGCGATTTATGCCAATTTTCTGGCAATCTCTTCCATGATCGGTGTAGTGGCTGCCGGGCGCCTTGAATTGGCGATTCCAATTACAAAAGAAAAAAAGGGCGCACAGGAAATCGCATTTACGGGACTTGTCATTACCGTAGTACTTGCCCTTCTGAGTTTTGTCTTTCCCCTTTTTTCCGATTTTTTCGCGGGAATGTTCAAAAGCCCGGTGCTTGCAAATTTTCTGATCGCCGTTCCGATCGCCGTGCTCAGTTATGGAATGCTGGGAGTCGCAAATAATTGGGTGCTTCGCCACAAGAAGTACAGTGTGTTATCTATCGGAAAAGTATCACAATCGTTCATCAACAGTGGCCTCGCGGCCCTGCTCGGATATCTGGGATGGGGAACAACCGGTTTGGTTGTTGGGTGGTTGGTGAGCCAGTTTGTAAGCATTTTAGTGCTGGTACTTTCCATGAATTTCAACATTAACTGGCGCGATTACAATATCACGACCATTAAGACGACGGTCAGGGAACACAAGGACTTTCCACTGATCAATTCATTGCATGCCTTCACCGATATTTTTGCGACACAGTTTGTTTTATTCTGGATCATTTCCTCGGAATTCGGATTGGTTGAACTCGGTTTGTTTTCAATGATGCATCGTTATGTGCGACAGCCGGTTGTGTTGATCACGAGTTCCGTTTCACAGATCTTTTATGCTGAAGCGAGTTCCGCGATCAATGCAGGAAAAAGTGCTGTGCCGATCCTGCGCAAAACCGTGCTAACGTCCATGGCTTTTTCCTTTCCCTTTGTGGCGATTATCTTTTTCTTTGCCCCACAACTGTTTGGCTGGTACTTCGGTCCCAAATGGACCGTGGCGGGAGAATACGCCCGTTACATCATTCCGATCCTGTTTCTAATGTTCATTGTATCACCTATTTCCGGGATTCCAATCCTGTTGAACAAACAACGAACGGCCTACATGATCTCATCGATCGGTTATGCCTTTACACTCGGATCGTTCTTCGTGGCAACATACCTGAAATGGTCTTTTGCCGATGCCCTGATCCTCTACGGAATTGCTTACGCCACGCTGCAGTGCGTATATTTATACTGGATGTACACCCTCATAAAACGACAACATGCTGGTACTCGTTAACGGAATCCCTTACTTCGCTGAGAAGATGAAGCACGATTTCAACGAGTTCGACGCCGGAAATCGTTATGTGTTTTGCGACACCTATTATTCTCGGTGGGCCCGCTTGCGCTTTCTGCTATTGTTACCCTTTGCTGGAGCGGTTATTTCGGTGAACGGTGTTTCCGACCGCAGTGGCTCACTGGATTGGGTGTTGCGTTTGAAGAAGAAGCTGATCATGTTCTGGCAGGGTACGGATGTGCAAATGGCGGTGGACAGAACGAATGACGGCACTATTTTCCGGGATTACATTGATTACGCCGCACACCTTGTCGTGGCACCCTGGTTTGTGGAAGAACTCGGACAGATCAATGTGAAAGCGGAATACGCACCGTATGCGTACGTGGAAGCCTTTGGCAATGATGGTGTTTACGAAGATGTAAGAATCCTGACCTACCTGGCGGAAGATGCCGAGTTATTTTACGGCTGGGAGTTCATTCGCGAAATGGCGCTGAAGAGACCTGATATTGGTGTGACAGTAGTGGGTTCAAAGGGAACGGGACTCGATGCGCCGGAAAATGTCACATTCAAGGGGTGGGTGAGTGCCGAAACGATGTCCGATTTATTCAGGACCCATGCCATCTTTGTTCGTTTGACCGAGCACGACGGAAAGGCCTTCACGGTGGCTCAGGCGCTGGCAGCGGGATGTGAGGTTATCTGGACCTATCCGTTCGACCAATGCTACCAATTGAAGAGGGAGTCAGGTCTGTTGGAAGAGAAGGTATCTGAACTTGAAAAGGAAATTAAGGCAAGGGACATGCATCCGAATGTGGAGAACATTCGCTTCGTGGAAGAATCGTTCCAACGGAAAGGAGTGTTGACCAGCCTTCTGAAACAAATAAATGCCCGGTTGAATGGCTAAGAAGAGAATAGCATTGGTCACTGCGTGGTTTCCGCCGAATAATGGGGTGGCGGTCAACCGTATGAATGCGTTTGCGCATTACCTGGGTGAGGATTACGAGGTGGAAGTTTTTACTTTGGGGAGTAAAGCCATTTCTGAGAAGACCGTCTTCGGACAGGTACATTATCAGCCAACTAAAGCAATCTGGGATAAGATCCAGCACAGGACCACCGACGGAAAGCTGCTTCACACCTGGAAAACAGGGGTCAAATTCATCCTTGGCAGAATGGGGGTGTCCATGTATGGCTCCTGGAAAAAGAACGCTGTCGCTCAGTTGAAGCGCCGACATGCGGAAACTCCGTTTTCGGTTATCATTAGTTCGTATGCTCCGACAGAAGCACACGATGTTGCGTTCGCATTGGTGAACAAGCATCCGGAACTCCGTTGGATAACCGATATGCGCGACGAAATGGGATCCAACCCGTTTTTACCGGCTACGGAAAAGGAGCGACTTCGAAAGAAAGAACTCGAATATTTGCCAAGGATCACTGCACTGACGACCATCAGTGCTCCGATCCTGGAAGATTTCCGGAAAGTCATGCCCGGTCTTCAGGATTATGTGGAAGTGCGCAATGGCTTCGACCATGATGTAGCTCCAAAGCACAATTTTAATCCCCGTTTTACGGTCGCGTACGCCGGAACTTTTTACGGCAAGCGAAAACCCGACCATTTGTTCGAAGCAGTGGTTCGGCTTATTGAGGAAGGAAAGGTACAGAAGGAAGATCTCCTCTTTCGTTTTATCGGAACGAATCACAATTTTGCCATTCCGGCTGTCCTCAGCGATCGTGTGGAATTTGTCCACAAAATACCTTACACGGAAGCGATCGAAATGATGGCGGAAGCTGATTGCAATTTGCTGGTCAATCCACCGCTCGGCACAAAAGGTCAGTTCAGTGGAAAAATATTCGATTATATTTCGGTGGAGAAACCTATTCTGGCCCTGGTGGACATGGAGGACGTAGCTGCAGAACTGATCCATGCGCATCGTGCTGGAATTGCGGTTGAATTTGATGATGTTGCGGGCACGGCGGATGCCTTTCTTGAATTGTACGGGTATTGGCAACGAAAAGAACATTATCCGGTGGATACCTCCAAAACGCAGGAGCTGCACCGTCGGTTCCAGGTTGATAAAATGAAAACCCTGATTGAAAAAATAACGCAAGCGTGAAAGTACTGATAGCGGGTTCCAATTCGATTCATCTTTCCTCTTATCTGGAGGCTTTGAAAGGTAATGGACTGTCAGTTGATTTTCTTGCTGAGGAGATTTGTGGCTTTGAAGGTGTGGAAAAGGAGTACGTCATTTCCTTCCGCCAGTTGAATCCGCTTGCCATCTACCTTGCGAATCGTAAGTTGCACCAATTGTTGGCAACGGTAAAACCATCTCTGGTTCATATTCACCAGGTAAATCGCATGGGATATTTTGTGGCTCGTCAATGCCACAAGCTGAATATTCCGGTGCTTACCACAGCCTGGGGGAGTGATGTCCTGGTGGTGCCAAAGCAGAATGCTTTTTTCCGCTTTTTGGTACGCAAAACACTTGAACGTTCACAGGTGGTTACTGCCGATTCACAGGAAATGATCGCTGCCATGAAGACATTGCATTCGGGTGGCGAATACGTCCATTTGCAATATGGGATCGACCTGGTTGATCCTGCGCAGAAAGAAAAGATCATTTATTCCAATCGCCTTCATAAACCGCTGTATCGCATCGATAAAATTATCGGGTACTTTGATGATTTCAGGAAAGATCATCCCGATTGGTCGCTGGTGATCGGGGCGGTAGGTACGGAAACGGAAGCACTGAAAGCCCTCGTGCATGAAAAAGGCATGGAGGATCAGGTACAGTTTGTCGGTTGGCTGGAAAAGGAAGATAACCGGCAGTGGTATGCAAAGGCCGCGATCTACATTTCGATACCCCGGCATGATGGCACAGCTGTAAGCCTGCTGGAGGCAATGTCGGCCGGATGTGTTCCTGTAGTTCCGGATCTGCCCGTTTCACGGGAATGGATCGAAGATGGTGTGAACGGCGTGATTGAGAAGCAGGGACAGGATCCCTTGCGAGAGGCTCTTTCCGTTGACCCGGTCGAATGTGCGAATCGAAACAGAAAGCTGACAGAGGAAAAGGCATCCCGTCAAGCCTGTATAAAACGTTTTTTGGAAATCTACCGTAGAATAGAGCATGATTAGGAACCAGTCATACCGTGATCTCCTGAACAGCTACCTGGGTTTTTTGGTGACGACGTTCGTTCTTTTCCCCCATCTTGTGGGAGCGGTTATGATCCCGTATGTGGTATTTGTTGTCATTGGTATGCGCCGAAAGGAGTTACATTGGAAACCTTCATTGATCGGTTGGTTTTTTATTCTATTGTACGCGGCTTATGCCATTGGTGCCCTTTATACCAATCACACGGATCAGGCCCTGCGTTACCTGGAGTACAAACTGTCTTTCCTCGTACTTCCCGTGTTGCTTTCTTTTCGTTTTCGCGAGGGCACTTTTTCATTGGAGAAGATCTCTAACGGATTGATCATCGGTGTCTTTCTGGCATCACTGTATGGTATTCTGAATGGTGTGCTGTGCTATATGGACGAAGGCACAAAACTGTGCTTCCTGACCGGATCCATTTCTCCCTTGCACCATCCTTCCTACTTCGTGGCTTATCTGATCACGGCCATGTTCCTTGCCTGGCTCGGTCTGATCAGGAAATGGAGGTATTATTCACTGTGGTGGGTCATTCCGTTTACCATTTTCGGAATTGCGATTCATGTGTTGTCACTGAGCCTTGCAGGCATTCTCTTTATGTTGTTGGTTTTTGCAGCCGGTTCGATGTACTGGGTATACAAACGATTCGGGAAGTGGGTCGGCCTGGGAGCGTTGCTTGTCATGCCGGTGATGGCTTACTTGTTTGTTACCCGGGTGCCGCAAGTGGAAGGAGAGTGGACCGGTGCGAAGTGGTATGCAGAACAATACATGAAAGATCCTGAGGCATTTGTCAGAAATACACCTTATCCGATGTCGGGTAGTGAGGAACGTCTAATCCTGTGGACGGCATCCTGGCAGGAGTTGAGGAAGCATCCGATGGGGGTAGGAACAGGAAACCTGGACGATACCATGGGAAATGCTTTGCGTAGATTGGGACAGGATGAACTTGCTGAAAAGAACCTCAATCCGCACAATCAATTTCTGCAAACGGGTCTTGAAATCGGATGGATTGGCCTGTCTCTTTTATTCCTTATTCTGGGATATGCACTTGTGATGGCCATTAAACACCGGAACGGATTGCTTCTGCTGCTCACAACCTGTCTGGCTTTCAATTGCCTGTTTGAATCAATGTTGCAGCGACAGAGTGGCATTGTGTTTTTCACATTCTGGTTGTGTCTTGTAGCCGTTCAAATGGGCGGAAAAAAATCGGAAGCTGCGTGAAGATAACCGTGGTCATACCCTGTAGAAATGAAGCACCTTACATCGAGGAGTGTATCCGCGCTGTTTTCGCTTCGCGTATGCAGGGAGATGTTTCGCTGGGGGTATTTGTAGTGGACGGAATGAGTAATGACGGAACCCGGGAAAAAGTACAGGAATTGAAGACCGAATATCCGGGATTGCAATTGGTGGACAATGAAAAACAACTGACGCCTTTTGCCTTTAACCTGGGAATTCACGCCGGAGGAAAATGTGATTATGTTCAGATCATCGGTGCGCGTCACATTGTAACGGACGACTACCTGCAGCGCTGTGTAGAATGCCTGTCGGGAGATGAAGGGGTTTGGTGTGCAGGAGGCAGGATCATCAATGAATTTACCAACGAGACGAGCGAGATCATTTCAAGAGCCATGGGCACTTCATTCGGGATGGGGATCGGGAACTTCAGGACGTTGACAGCTTCGGGTTTTACCGACACGGTGACGAGTCCGATGTATCCCTCATGGGTCTTTGAAAAGATCGGGTACTTTGATGAAGAGCTCACCAGGAACCAGGATGATGATTTCAATTACCGGGTTGCAAAGGCCGGAGGGAAGATCTTTTATATCCATGACATCGCCCTCAGGTATTATGTGCGAGCCAGCTTTGAAGGACTTTGGAGACAATTTTTCCAGTACGGATACTGGAAGGTATACGTCAATCGAAAGCATCGCGCCGTAACAACACTCCGACAACTGGTACCACCGTTGTTTGTCGCGTACCTGATTTTGTTTCCCTTTGCTTTCTTATTTGGATGGCAGTTCGGCACGTGTCTGAGTGTGCCTTTTGTCCTTTACCTGATGCTGAATGTTTACTTTAGCGCTCGATTGGCGAAGAATGCGGCTGGCTTCATCAGCCTCGTGCGGACCTATTTCATTCTG